>JADGCR010000212.1 GCA_015228895.1 Magnetococcales bacterium | reverse complement strand
TGGACGGATTGTCCGCCATCCGGAAAATCCGCTGGATTCGTCTGCTGTATCTCTATCCCACCCTGATCACCGACGCTCTGCTGGACCGCATCGCCGCCTCGGAAAAGATTCTCCCCTATTTCGATCTCCCCTTGCAGCACGCCCACGACGACGTGTTGCGCCGCATGAAACGGGCCGAACGGGAAGCGGATCTGGTGGCGCTGGTCTCCCGCATCCGTTCCCGCATGCCGGAGGCGGTCCTGCGCGCGGTGTTCATCGTGGGTTTTCCGGGGGAGAGCGAGGCGGAATTTCAGTCGCTGTACGACTTCATGGCAACCACCCGCTTCGATCATGTGGGCGTGTTCACCTATTCCGACGAACCCGAAGCCACGGCGTATCAACTGCCCGACAAGATCCCCGCCCCGATCGCGGAACAACGCCGGGCGCGCCTCATGGAGTTGCAGCAGACCATCAGCCGCGAGAAACTCGCCACCCTGGTTGGCCAAACCGTCACGGTATTGGTGGACGACGGGAAAGCCGGACGCACCATGGGGCAAGCCCTGGAGATCGACGGGGTGACCCACCTCCACGGCACCCGCCCCAAACCCGGCTCTTTCGCCAAGGTGAAAATCACCCGATCGACGGAGTACGACCTGCATGGCAAGGTGGTGTGAGCATGTACTTGAAATCGATTGAATTCAATCATATCAAGGGATTCAAGGAGCTGAAATTCGACTTCGAGAAACCCGACAATTGATGGATGGCATCACGGGCATGCTGAGTGATGACCTTTTGCCCCATGGCATGAAAATTTCCCGCGTCACTGTGGATCATGTTTTTGTCCAGGACCGCACGGGTCTGGAACTGCCCATGCGCGACATCAGCGATGGGTGCCGGGGAGTCCATGCCCTGGTCCTCGACCTGATCCAGGCCATGGCCGATCTCTTTGGCATGGAAGGTCTGTTCATTCAGGATGACGGGCATGTCGTCATCAACCACCCCGGTGTGGTCCTGATCGATGAAATCGAAGCCCACCTCCATCCCGCCTGGCAGCGCGATATCCCCGAATGGTTGAAGAGCCATTTCCCCAAAGTGCAATTCATGGTGACCACCCACAGCCCCCTGGTGGCCCAGGCCGCCGACCCCAACGGGGCGTTCGTGCTCCCTTCTCCTGGAGACCCCTGCCAGGAGACGCGCATGCTGACCGGTGCCGAATACGAGAAATTGCGTCTGGGCCGCGCGGAAAAAACCCTGTTGGGTATCGCCTTCGGGTTGCATAGCGTCCGCTCCAATTGGGCCAAGCGACAAATCCAGCGTTGGCAGTTATTGGATGCCAGAAAACGCGCCTTGGGCAACCTGCCTGACGCCGAAAAAAAGGAATACGACCAGTTGCACGAACAGATGGAAATGGCTTTCGACAGAATGCCGGACCACATGGCCCCCTGATGCGACGCCTTTCACCCCGCCCCCCTGAATGCCAACGCACGGAAAAACCTGCAAAAGGCTACCGAAGACATTCGGCTTGCAAGCGATGCCCAACAGGAAGCGAAAAAACGCTACGAAAACGCCAGACAAACCCCATGGTTCAAAGAGAGCGTGGTCGCCACTTTGCAAAAAATGAGTGGTCCGGGCGAACGATGCATGTTCTGCAGTGGAAGCGAGGCCTCACAGGTGGAACACTTCCGCCCCAAAGCGGTGTTTCCCAACCAGGCCATGACCTGGGAGAATTTCTTGTGGTCCTGCGGCATTTGCAATCAGGCCAAGGGAGACCGTTTCCCACCCGATACCGAAACGGGAGCACCCCTGATTGACCCCATTGCCGAGGATCCATGGGAATTTTTCTATATCAATCAGTACGGTGCCCTCTGCCCAGTCTGGAATTCCGTTCATGACGGTTTGGACCCCAGAGCGAACAACATGATCAAACTACTGAAACTGGACCGTGACGCCCTGCAACAAACCCGCGAGGACCGCCTGAACGAATTGAAAACCATGATCAACGACACACTGACTTTATTCCAGTCTGAAAAATTGGATCTCCAGAAACTGCGCAACCGGTACAACGATTGGAAAACTTCCGCACTGCAACCCGATGTGGCAGACTGTTTTCTCGCCGGACCGGGACAAACCGAGGAACCTTTTCACCGATTTCTGCAATTGATGCATTCTCGTGAATAGGCGCATCTTGCGATGCGCACGCCCCCGCCAGTGACGGGAGATCCCGCCCACGCACTTCGGCAGTCTACGGATTCTCCCGCGCCAGGGCCGCCCGCAGGCCGGGCATGGCACCCTGATACACCTCCCGGGCCTCGCTGATCAACGTGGCCGCCGGGGCGATCTCCCCCTTCCTGGCCCCCTTCTCCATGGTGGCGCACAACGCCGACAAAGCCAAAGCCCCCACGGTGGCGCTGTTGGATTTCAGGGCGTGGGCGGCGGCGCGCACCTGATCCGGCGACTGCTGCCGCACCGCCTCCTCGATGGTGGCCAACAGCGCGGGGGAACTGTCCAGGAACTCCTCGATCACCAAAGTGAACGTTCCGGGCAGGGCCTTCATGGAGTTCCACAGGATTTCCAGAACCTTGTGATCCAGCAAAACCGGCGCGACCGCACTTCCGCCGCTCCCCGGACCCGGCAACCATTGGGCGAGCTTGCCCGCCAACGCCTCCCACAATACCGGCTTGGCCAGATAATCGTTCATCCCGGCTTCCAGACACCGCTCCCGGTCCCCCCTCAAGGCGTTGGCGGTCATGGCCACAATGGGCGCCGGCTCCCGCCCCTGCGCCTTCTCCCAGGCGCGAATCCGGCGCGTGGCCTCCAGACCATCCATCACCGGCATCTGCATGTCCATCAGGATGACATCCGCCATCCGGCCCATGGCCTTGTCCACCCCCTCCTGACCATCCCGCGCGATCTCCACCTCCAGACCCATCTGCGTCAACATGCCAGCCGCCACCTGCTGATTGACAAAGGTATCCTCCACCAGCAACACCCGACCGGAAAAACGGGTCGAGGCGACGAACGCGGGGGTCCGCTCCCCCTCGCTCTCCCGCGCGGGTTGCAGCAACATCCGCAAACCATTGAGCAGACCATAGGGACCCGCCGGCTTCATGATGTAGGCGCCGATCCCCGCCTCCTGCAACATCGTCTCCTCCGGATGCACCCCGGCGGAGAGCAACAACAGCTTCATCTCCGGTATGGCCGCGTCCCCCTGGATGGCATGAGCCACCTCCAGGCCACTCATGTCCGGCATCTGCATGTCCAGGAGCACCACATCAAATGGCGTGCGTCGCAGCGCCTCCAGGGCGTCGGCCCCCTGCGACACACTCTGACACGCCACATTCCAGGTACGGAAACACCCTTCCAGCATGGTCCGGTTGCTGTCGTTGTCATCCACGATCAGCACCTGGATCCCTTGCAGCACCTGAACGTCCGCCGGCTGGAGCGGAGCGGCCCTGACGAACTCGATCTCGAACCAGAAAACCGAACCCCCTCCCGGTTGGGTGGCCAGTCCGATGAAACCCCCCATGGTCTCCACGATCTGTTTGGCGATCACCAACCCCAAACCAGTCCCCCCGAACCGCCGGGTGGTGGAGTCGTCGGCCTGCACAAAGGGTTGGAAGATCTTCTCGCGCCCCTCCGGGGAGATGCCGATGCCCGTATCGATGATGTGAAAACGAACCCTGACCGCGCGCTCGCTCTCCGCGATCAGATCCGCCCGCAAGGTGACCTCCCCGGCCTGGGTGAACTTGATGGCGTTGCCCACCAGATTGATCAACACCTGCCGCAACCGCACCGCGTCGCCAAGCAGGTGGCAACGGATCCTCCAGGAGACGTAAATGAGCAGCTCCAGCCCCTTGTTGTGGGCCGCGCCGGACAGCATGGCGCTGATGCTCTCGATGACCTCGGCCAGATCGAAGGGCATGATCTCCAGATTCAACTTGCCCGCCTCGATTTTGGAGAAATCGAGAATGTCGTTGATGACGCTCAATTGCAACTCCGCGGACTGGGCGGCGATGGCCAGATACTGACGTTGCATGGGAGTCATGCGGGTTTTTTCCAGCA
The DNA here is from genome assembly GCA_015228895.1 of Magnetococcales bacterium. The sequence goes on along the minus strand of JADGCR010000212.1, from coordinate 233 downwards.
GGGTCAGCATGCCGATCACCCCGTTCATCGGGGTGCGCACCTCGTGGCTCATGTTGGCCAGAAAGGTGCTCTTGGCCATACTGGCGGACTCCGCCTTCTCCTTGGCCAGAATCAATTGCCGATCCACCAGCTTCTTTTCCACGATGGAGGCCAGGGTGTTGCGCAACGTGTCGAGAAAATCCTCCTCGTCCTTGTTGCACAAATGGGTCGGCGGCAGAAAGATCTGCATGACG
>JADGCR010000211.1 GCA_015228895.1 Magnetococcales bacterium | reverse complement strand
CCAACCAGGTCGAGTCATCATCCCTCCGCCGAACTCCCTTGTCCAAGGCGACCGGAACGGGTCGCAAACCAGGAAACCACGCACAATCCCAACCAGATCCAGATCCAGTACCGTCCGGTCCGCACCCAGACGCTCTGGCCGGGGCCACGGGTCACGGAACGTTCCAGCACCCCTCGCCGATTGGGAGCAACGCGACCCAACTCCTGACCCAGATGGTTGAAAATCGCGGAAATCCCGGAGTTGGCCACCCGGATCATGGGAAGACGGTTCTCCACGGCCCGCATGCGCGCCATGGCCAAATGCTGCGGCTTGGCCGACTCCCCGAACCAGGCGTCGTTGGTGACGTTGATCAACCACTGCGCCCCCTGCACCGCCAGAAGGCGCACCTCGTCGGGAAAGATCACCTCGTAACAGATCAGGGAACCAATCGCGCCATTGCCCCAGGCCAATGGGACCGGGAGCCTGCCAGGAGTGAAATCCTTGGTGCCGTGGGTCAATTTGTGCAGCGCCTTGGGGGCCAGGAAACGAAACGGGATGTACTCGCCGAACGGCACCAGATGGTGCTTGTCGTAACGCTGGCGGAACGTCCCGGACTCCCCCGCTCCGATCATCACCATACTGTTGAAATACAACCATTCCTGTTTGTTCTCCGCGTCCCGGTCCGCCATGGGCGCGCCGGTGAGGATCGGCGCGCCCAATCCCCGGCTCAAATCCGCGATCCGCTGCAACTCCCGTGGCGCGGCCTGCAGGAAGAACGCCGCCGCGGTCTCCGGCCACACCACCAGGTCCACCGGCCCGCCAAGGTCCGCGGAAAGATCCAGATAGCGCTTCAACCCCTCTTCCTGATGGGCCGGGTCCCATTTCAACTGCTGGGCGATGTTCCCCTGCACCACGGCGAAACGGACCGGAGCCGTCCAAATGTCTTTGGCCAACCCCTCCGCGAGCCCCTGCAGGCGCCACTGGCCATAGAAGAAACCCAACCCCAGAATCCCCGCGATCAGGCCGCTCCCCATCAGCAGGGCGTACCGCTGCCAGGCACCAGGACGGGCCAGCACCGCCAGCACCGCCGCCAGAAACACCGTCAGCCAGGACAACAGGTACACCCCCCCCAAATCCGCCGCCTGCATCATGGTTTCCGAGGCGTCCCAGACATACCCGGTCAGGTTCCAGGGAAAACCGCTCAACAGATGAGCGCGCAGCCACTCCGTCACCACCCACCAGGCGGGGGCGGCCAACGGCAACAGCCAGGGACGACCCGCCAGACGGGGCAACAACGCCCCGAACAACGCGGGATAACAGGCCAGAATCGCCGCCAACCCCAACATCAACAACGCCGCCCCCACCCCCGGCAGGCCGCCGAAGGTGTGCAGACTGGTCCACAACCAACCGTTCCCCAGGCTGAAATGGCCAATTCCAAAGCAAAAACCCAACCACGCCCCCCGGCGTGGCCGGGTCTCTTCCAGCAAACGCAACAAGAGAGCCAGCCCGATCACCATCAGCAGGGGATTGGGATCCGGCGGCAAACCCAGAACCGACACCATGCCAGACAGCACCGCCAGCAGGGAGGTCATGACCCCTCCAGGCGGCGTTCCCCATTGTCCCGCGAACCACTTAACCATAAGGATCCGCGATCCCCAGTCTGGCCAGGATCAGGGTTTCTCTGCGCTCCTGCCGTTCGGCCTCGCTTTCGGAACGCTCATGGTCGTAGCCCAGCAGATGCAACACCCCATGGACCGCCAAATGGAGCAGGCGCTCCTCCACGCCCACCCCCAGTTCGGTCGCCTCGGCGCGGGTGGTCTCGAAGGGGATCACGATATCCCCCAGGGGCGCGGGTCCTCCAGCCGGATCGGGAAACGCCTCCCCCTCCTCCATGGCGAAGGAGAGGACGTTGGCCGGCCGGTCCAGTCCCCGATGTTGCAGATTGAGACCACGGGACTCCTCATCGTCGGTCAACAGGATGCCCACCTCGATGTTGTCCAGGGCGCGTCCTTCGACCTCCAGCGTGGCCAGGACGGCCTGACTCACCCGTTCCTCAACCCCGTCCCACTGAGGGGAGGAGAGATTTACCAGAACCGTTGCCGACATGACGCACTCCTTCCGAACGTTTCTTGACCTGATCGGGATACTCGATCCGACGGTGATAGAAGCCCAAAGTCAAAACCCGCGTGAAGGCTTCCTCGATGCGGGCGATCTCCTGCAGAGTCAACCGGCACTCTTGCAACTGTCCGTCCCGGATCTTGGAGGCGACGATGCGCGCCACCAGGGACTGGATCTGGGCGGGTGAAGGGGTTTTCAGGGTCCGGGCCGCCGCTTCCACGGAATCGGCCAGCATCAAGATCCCCCCTTCCCTGGATTGGGGTTTGGGGCCGGGATAGCGAAAATCGGCTTCCGCGATATGTTCTCCCCGTTTGGCGGCCTGGTTCATCGCCCGGTTGTGGAAGAACTGCAGCAGGGAGGTGCCGTGATGGGTGGTCACCGCCTCCATGATCGGAGCGCCCAGCTTGTACTCCCGGACCATATCCACCCCATCCTTGACATGACCCTGAATCACCTTCACCGACATGGAGGGGGAGAGATGGTCATGGCGGTTCTCCCCGGACTGGTTCTCGACGAAATAGTGGGGCTTGGTCATTTTGCCGATGTCGTGATACAGGGCCATCACCCGCGCCATCAGAGGATTGGCGCCGATGTTTTCCGCCGCGGCTTCCGCCAGATTGCCCATCATGACCGAGTGATGATAGGTGCCGGGAGAACGCAGGGAGAGATTCTTCAAAAGCGGATGATCCCCGGAGGCCAGTTCCAGCAATCGGGAATCGGTGCTGATGTTGAACAAAAATTCAAACAAGGGGATCATGGCCAGCCCCCACAACCCGGTCATCATGCCGCTGGTCATGGCCATGCCCGCCGCCAGCACCCAATCCCAGGAGGGGGTACGGTCCGACAGCAGTTCCACCGCGGGCATGACCGCCATTTGCGCCAGTCCGATCCAGAAACCGGCGATCAGCACGTCGTAACGGCGACGACACACCCGGAGACTGGCGCCCCCGGCCAGGGAACCCAACATGAAGTAGAGAAACAACGGCAACCCCCCATTGGTTTCCATGGCGCACAGGAAGGAGAGAATGGCACCCAGAATCAACGCGCTGCCGGAAATGCCACTGCGGGCGCCGATGGTCAGGGAGGCCATGGCCGCTCCCAAAGCCGGGATGGGCAGATAGGAGGCCAGGCGCACCGGCCAGCCAAAAATTTCCGCCAGCGCCTGACTGAGGGTGAAGGTGAAACTGGACAACATGGACGTCACCAGCAGCAGGGTTCCCAGGATGTAGAAGGTCTTGCGGTCACGGGGAAAATCGCTGGAGGTGACCAGCAGGAACTTGCGCCCCAGCCACAGACACATCAGCAGCGCCAATGCCAGGCCGATGATGTTCATGGCCATTTTGCCGGTCCAGCGGTTCTGGTTCAGGGCTTCGATTTTCAGGCGGGCCGCATCGGTGACTTCAGCGCCTTCCTGGATCACCAACTGGCCCCGGCGCAATTGATAGAACACCGGGTCGATGGTCGCCGCGGCCTGTTCCCGGCGATTCTTGGTTTCGGCCAGATTCAGCACCAGAGTCGGTCGGATATAGATGCTCACCTGTTCCAGCAACCATTTGCGCAGGGCGTCCGGCAGGTGGGCGAGCTTTTGCGCCGCCGATTTTTCCAGCATGCGGCGCATGCCAACCAGATCCATCAATCCGGTGGTGGCCACGCCAACGGTGGTTTTGTGCTCCTCGTCCCCCATCGCGTGGATCACGAAGGGGTTGTGGGCCAGATCGTTCAGCACTTCCGGGCCGCTCACCACCCGGATCTGGCTGTGCCCCTCCAGCCAGGCGGTGATTTCCGTCGCCAGCATATGCAGATCCTTCATCCCGAGCAGGGCGTTGAAGGCCGCCTGATCCACCTCGTCTTCGATCCGTTGGGAGAAGGAGTCCCGCAGACGCTCCTTGTCCTCCCGCGCCGGGGTCGCGCGGACCTCTTCCAGCCACTTGAGGTGTTCCCCGATCCGGTGGGTGACCGCTTCCATCATGCCGGGGTCCCAGTCATAGACCGGCACCGTGGCGGAGGCGGCCTCCCAACGCCGTTTCTTGGTGGTCTCCTTGTCCTCCACCAGCAGATCCCGATCCGCCTTGATGTCCCGTGTGGCGATATCCCCCACCTGGGGCAGATAGAGCGGTCGCAGCACCACCGGCGAAAAGATCACCGTCAACAGAAGCACCAGCAGCAGAAACAAAACAAAGTCCATCACCATGGTGATGGTCAGATAGCCG
>JADGCR010000210.1 GCA_015228895.1 Magnetococcales bacterium | reverse complement strand
GGAGATGTCGGGCTTGTCGGAGACGTCGGGCTCGTCGGAGACGTCGGACTTGTCGGAGACGTCGGTGTAACCGCGTCCCCATTGACGAAACGCTGCGCATTCGGTCGCACTTCCGCACCTGACGCTTCAACCGCATCATCTCCCACCCGGGGACGCGGAAATTCAATGGGGACAAATTCGGGAGGATTGATCTCAGAAGGCGGGACGGGATCGACATCTTCCCCTGTGGGATTGGTGACAGGATCGATCACCAAACTCGCTGTGGGCGCGCTCATGTTGAATTGCAGATCTTCTGGCAACTGCGCATTGCCCGGATCAGGCAGCCGGACAGCCTGGGTGACCAGGTCCGCAGGCTGCAAATTGGCCAAATCCGATTGATCATCCACATCGGCGATGGCACTGTCCACCATGCCCGACGCCTCGGGATGGTCCCCTTGAGCGGCATGACTCAAAACCGTCAAATCATCAAAAACCTGCGCCTCCTGTTGCTGCTCATTCGTCGGCGTATGTTCCCGGTTCTCTTCGGCCATGGTCTGTCTCCTGGGTGATGTTGATGAACATCCTGAAAATGCGTCTGTTTATCGCAATGATAGGCCAGTGGAAAGGCTCACTTTATATTTCAGCGTGAAGGGAGTATATCGTTTGCACACAAGAAAAACCATCCTGACAAAAGTTACATATTTTGCAACCCACCACCAAAACGCATCCCCGGACGGATCGATCGGACACGATCAAAAATGTCTGGCGGGATGGAACCGCTTGCATTTTCTCGCAGGGAAAAGGTACAAGATATTCATGCTCATCGTTGACTGGCCGGTCGCAAAACCACACCCTTTTTGATAATCCTGCTAAGGTTGGTTCATGTCACTGTCTTACTTGCTCGCCCGTGTCCGACCCTTGGCGGAAGCCTCTTTTGCCCGCATGGACACCACTCCTGCCACCCTCAACCCGGCATGCACCCTGTTTTTCTCCCTGTGCGACGGTCAGGAGCGGGCCACGGTTCTGCATGTCTCGGCCAATGATTTTCAGCAGGCCTGGCAGGCGGGGGTCGTCAGGTGCAATCGTGTCGCTCCCCGACGCAAACGCCCTTTCCGCTGGCTGCGCCTCGACTGGGTCACCTCGGTGGAAGCCACCACCTGGAGTGCCCTCAACCAGAGACTGCGCCAAACCAGGCGCACCTATTTTCGTCACGGTCTGGCTTTCGATTCCCAACTGAAAACGGCCTTTCTTGAACAGGAACTCAACGCCAACGCCATGCTGTACGGAGACAGCACGGTGGATCACGCCGAGTTGCACCAGAAAAACTTCACCACCTACGCCGCCATCCGTCACGGCAGTCGTCTCGCCTTGGATTTTTCCCCGGAAACCGCAGTCTACACCTTCTCCACGGCGGGGGTGTTTTGCGACACGGGCGGGGAACCCCACCATCTGATCGACGCCGGCCTCTCCGCCGGTCGCCGCGAATGCGGGTTGTTGACCTCCGATCCGGTTCTGCGACTCATTGACAGCGGCGCCGAATTCCTGAGCCGACAGGTACAAAAAAGCGGTCGTTTCATCTATGGTTATTTCCCCGTTTTCGACCGCAAGATCGACACCTACAACGGTTTGCGCCACGCCAGTTCCCTGTATGCCATGCTGGAGTCCTGGGAGGTGACCCGCTCCCCCACGCTCCAGGCCGCCACAAAGCGGGCGATGCACTATCTGACCCATACCCTGATCCGTCACTATACCCTGCCCGATGGCAGCCCGGTCGCCTTTCTGGTGGATACGGACGATGAAATCAAGCTTGGCGCCAACGCGGTGGCTCTGCTGGCTCTGGTCAAATACAACGAACTGACCGGCGACAACGGCCACCAACCCCTGATGGAGTCGCTGGCCCTGGGCATCGCCCACCTGCAAGACCCGGTCACGGGCCAATTCCGGCATGTGCTGCACGCCGCGGACTTGTCGGTCAAGGAGGCGTTCCGGATCATCTATTACGATGGCGAGGCGGCTTTCGGCCTGATGCGGCTTTACGGCCTCACCAGGGAGCCCCGCTGGCTGGCCCTGGTGGAACGGGCTTTCGACCATTTTCTGGCCGCCAATCACTGGCAGGCCCATGATCACTGGTTGGGCTACTGCGTCAACGAACTGACCCGCCACAAACCCGAAGAGCGCTATTTCCGTTTTGGCATTCGTAACATCGCCGACCATCTGGATTTCATTCTGGAGCGGGAGACCACCTATCCCACACTGCTGGAATTGACCATGGCCGCGGAACAGATGCTCTCCCGTTTGAGCGAATTGCCCGCCATGGAGCACCTGTTGCGGGAACTGGATCTGGACAAGTTCCATCGCGCCCTGGAGTACCGCGCCCATTATCTGCTGAATGGTTTCTTCTGGCCGGAAGTGGCCATGTATTTCAAGAATCCCGCCCGGATCGTGGGCAGTTTCTTCATCCGCCATCACGCCTTCCGGGTGCGCATCGACGATATCGAACACTATCTTTCGGGCTATGTGGCGTATTGGCACCATCTGCAAAAAAAGGGGCCGGCCAAGGAACCCACACCCTCCCCTCCGGTTGCGCGCCCTGGCATACGCTCTTCGGTCTGTCTGTTGCGACGCTTTGACCCGGAGCAGTTGTTCCGTCTGTTCGTGGATGGCCGGTTTCACAAGAAATACGATGGCTGGGTGGGCTACGAGGCGGGAGAGCGGGGATCGGTGCAGGCGCTGTTGAACGGCTTCGCCCACATGCTGGACCACTTCGACCTGACAGGGGGTCTGGAGGCGACCTATCTCCTGGATCTTCATAAGATATGCATGATGGGGGTCCAGACCAGAAACCTCAAGTCCTCCCCCGGCGATCTGCGCCATCTGAACGCGGGCATGCCGTTTCTGGCCAAGACCACCACTCTGGAAAACCTGCGCGAGATTCTGGAACTGCGCCATGGAGACGGCACCCCGGTGTTCAACAACAGCGCCTACGCCAAACCGGCGGAGGCGCTCAACGCGGACGAACTCCATCAGGCCATTCTGCGCCTGGGCAAACTCAACTACCGCAACTGGTATCCCAACCTGAGCGAGCAGGAGCAGCGCGCGTTGAGAAAGGAGGCGGGGCTGCAGTCCTATTATCAGGTCAAGCACTTGGTGCAGATGCAGTTCGCCCGGCGGGTGGATACCATCGTGGACCGTTTCAACCGCTCCATGAGGACTGCCCACGACGACGAGAGCCGATTGCGCGCCATTGCCCTGCTGGTGCGCGAACTGGAGCTGCTTCACCCTTTCCCGGATGGCAACTGCCGCACTTTCGCCTGTGTGCTGCTCACCCAGCTGCTGCTCAACTACGGATTCCCCCCCGCGCTGCTGGAAAACCCCAACCTGGACGGAGAGTGTTCCCTGGAGCAGTGGATCGGCGTGATCAAGCAGGGCATGGCCTGCTTCGAGACCCTGCTGGAGAATCCCAACGCGCGGGTGTACAACTACTCGATCCAGGACGCCAGCGCCGAGAACCGCCGCCGGTTCGCCGCCATGGCGGAACCGCTGGTGGACAAAATCCGCGCCCACAACACGCTCTTCCTCACGCCCCAACGCCTGCAAGCCTACACCGGCGGACACTGGCTCGACGCCCCTCCCCCCCCGGACCTGCGTTTCACCGGCGTGGGCACTTACAACACCTATGGCAGGGGCAATCTCTATTTCGCCCTGGAAATCGGAGTCTGGATCCGGGACGGAAAAAACGTCCGGGAGGCTCTGGCCACGATTCTGGCCAGGGAACAACGGGCCCTGGTGCTGGACAACGCCGAATTCGCCCGGGGTTGGCGTGTGCCGGTGCTGCTGGTGACCGACGCCTTCGCCGCGTTCAAGACGGTGGCCATCCAGGTGCGTCGGGAACTCGACCCACTGACCCTGTTGATCACCGGCACCGAGGGAAAGACCGGGGCCAAGGTGCAGTTGCACCATCTTCTCGATCGGCAGACCTGCGCCCATGCGGTGCTCAACAGCGCCAACACCGAAATTCCGGTGCTCCGTTCCCTGGCCGGTCTGGGCATGGAACATCGGGTGGAGATCAACGAGGTGTCCGTGGGGGCGGATGAGGCTTATCGGGTGGAACGGGCGGTTATGGTCAATCCGGATCTCTGTCTGTTCACCAACATCGGTCCCAATCACATGGACCTCCACAAGACCATGGAAAACCTGCTGGAGGCCAAATCCTCGGTGGTGGCGGGGCTGCGGGACGGGGGATCGTGTCTGGTGAACAGCGCCAACCCCCACTGTGACGGTCTGACAGCCGCCATTCGCCGGCGCAAGCCCCGGGCCACGATCATCACCTACGGCACCCGGCCC
>JADGCR010000020.1 GCA_015228895.1 Magnetococcales bacterium | reverse complement strand
GGGTTCGGACGTGGGCAAGGCCGATCCGGCACGGGTGATGGAGCTGTTTGGCATATAATGCGCATTGATTATTGCATGTCAAATTCCTGTCCACCACGATGGAGGAGGCGCCGCCCCTGGCGCCGATGGTGATGCATGTCAGATAACATCAATGTGTTGTTGGTCTCGTTGCGGGATCCGTTCATGGATTCGGACCGGGTCATGCCCCCGTTGGGCGTCATGTCGCTGCACGCCTATTTGCAGTCGCGGGGGTTTGCCTCGCGGATTGAAATCGATTTCCGTTTCGATCAACTGCAGCAGTATGCCGGATATACCCACATCGGGGTGTCGTGCATGACGCCGCAAAAGGAGCAGGCGTATCGGATACTCAACGATGTCAAGGCGTTGTACCCGGAGATCACGGTGGTTCTGGGAGGCCCCCACGCCAAGTACTACCTGCACGAGTGTCGGCAGCACCCGTTTGACTATCTGGTGGTGGGGGATGGGGAACTGGCCCTGGAGGAGATCGTCACCGGCCGCGTCCCGGCGGGGGAACGGATCGTCATCAGGCCGGTCTCCCAGGAGTTGATGAATCGCTTCCCCATCCCCTACCGGGAACCCGAATTCCTGCGTCAGTACGATTATCTGTTCCAGGGCATTCACGCCTCCACGATCCTGACCGCCAAGGGGTGTCCCATGGCCTGCACCTTCTGCGAGGATGCCCGCTCCAAGGTGAAGATGTATCACGGGGAGTATGTGGGTCGGCAGATCGAGCAGATCAAGCAGGCCCGCTTCGATGGGGTGATGTTTTTCGATGATGTGTTCACCCTGTCCAGGAAACGGGTGCAGGAGCTGACCACGGAAATCGCCCAACACGACATCAAATACCGCTGTTTCGGCCACGCCCGCACCATGACCTCGGACATTGCGCGCATGCTGAGCCGGACCGGTTGCATCGAGACCGGGGTGGGCGTGGAGTCCGGGTCGCAGAAAATCCTCGACACCGTGCAGAAAAAGACCACGGTGGAGCAGAATCGGGCGTATGTGCGGTTGTGCAATTCGTTCGGCATCCGGGTCAAGACTTTTCTCATGCTTGGTCTCCCCGGCGAGGACCACCAGACGATTCAGGATACCGAGCGTTTCCTGGAATTCCTGATGGCGCAGAGCTTCACCGGCCATGATGGCAGGATGACGCACAACGACTTTGACATGACGATCTATTTTCCTTATGTTGGCACCGAGATCCGCCGCCAGATCGACGCGGAGCAGAGTTCCGTGGATCTGTTCTTCTGCGCCAATCCGGATGATATGAGCGGGTTTTACAAAGGAACCCACGGAGAGTCGGAGGTGGTGGTGCATACCGCCCATATGTCCCCGGCAGAGCTGGTGCGAACCCAGAAACGGCTTCTGCAAACCTATAAGCTATAGGAATTGAATTATTTATGAAAGCAGTAATTCTTGCCGGTGGCCTGGGTACCCGCATCGCCGAGGAGACCCATGTCAAGCCCAAGCCGATGATCGAGATCGGCGGCAAACCGATCCTGTGGCACATCATGAAGCACTATTCCAGTCATGGGGTCAATGAGTTCATCATCTGCTGCGGTTACAAGGGGTATCTGATCAAGGAGTATTTCGCCAACTATTTTCTGCACATGTCCGATGTCACCTTCGACATGGAACGGAACAGGATGCATGTGCATCAGCAGCATGTGGAACCCTGGAAGGTCACCCTGGTGGATACGGGGGAGAGTACCCAGACCGGGGGGCGTCTCAGGCGGGTCGCGCCTTACCTTCAGGACGAGGACGCGTTCTGTTTCACCTATGGGGATGGGGTCTCGGATCTGGATATCACCGCCCAGATCGCTTTTCATCAGGCCCACGGCAAATGGGCCACGGTCACGGCGGTGCAGCCTCCCGGCCGTTATGGCGCGTTGCGGCTGAAAGGGGCGAAGGTGGCCGGTTTCACCGAAAAGCCGTTGGGGGACGGGGGGTGGATCAACGGGGGATTTTTTGTCCTCTCCCCAAGATGCCTGACCTTGCTGGAGGGGGATGAGGTCTCCTGGGAGCAGAAGACCCTGCGGGCGCTGGTGGGGCAGGGTCAGCTCATGGCCTTCGAACACCAGGGGTTCTGGCACGCCATGGACACCCTGCGGGACAAGAATCTCCTGGAAGAGTATTGGGCCTCCGGCGCGGCTCCCTGGAAAAAATGGTGAGCATGGACGGGTCGTTCTGGCGGGGGCGTTCGGTTTTCATCACGGGCCATACCGGCTTCAAGGGGGGATGGCTGGCCTTGTGGCTGCATCAACTGGGTGGCGTGGTGTCCGGTTACGCCCTCGATCCCCCGACCCGACCGGCGTTGTTCCAGGTCGCGGACCTGGCCGCCGCGCTGACCGCCGACACCCGGGGGGATGTGGGGGATGTCGGGCGGTTGCGCGCGGCCATGGCCAAGGCGCGACCGGAGGTGGTCTTTCATCTGGCGGCCCAGCCCTTGGTGCTGGAGGGTTATCGGGATCCGTTGGGAACCTTCAACACCAACGTCATGGGAACGGCCCATGTGCTGGACGCGGTGCGCTGGGTGGAGACGGTGCGCGCCGTGGTCATCATCACCACGGACAAGGTGTACGAGAATCGGGAGTGGCTCCATCCCTATCGGGAGAACGATCCCCTGGGGGGGCATGATCCATACAGCGCCAGCAAGGCCGCGGCCGAAGTGGTGGTCGCCAGTTACCGCTCCAGTTTTTTTTCCGGCAGACCCTCGGACCACGGGGCGCGGGTGGCCACGACCCGCGCGGGGAATGTGATCGGGGGCGGGGACTGGGCCGCCCATCGGCTGGTGCCGGACTGTCTGCGGGCCTTCGGGGCGGGGGAGCCGGTGCGTTTGCGCTTCCCGGACGCGGTGCGGCCCTGGCAGCATGTCCTGGAACCGTTGGGCGGCTACCTGCTGCTGGCGGAAAAATTGCTCGGAGACCGGGGGGATGCGTTCGCCAGAGCCTGGAATTTCGGGCCGGATCACCAGGGGAACGCCACGGTGGGTGAGGTGGCCGCCAGCGTGGCCCGCTTCTGGGGGCCGGGGGCGGTGGTGGAGCGTGTGTCGGCGGAGGGCGGCACCCCCCACGAAGCGGGCCAGTTGCGTCTGGAGAGCAGTCTGGCGCGGGGGTTGTTGGGCTGGCAACCCCGCTGGTCATTGAGGCGCTCCCTGGAGCGGACCGTCGCGTGGCATCTGGCCTGGGTGCGGGGAGAGGCGATGGGGGCCGTCTGCCGGGAACAGATCGCCGCCTACATGGCAGGCGCGGAGCCTTGGGAATGACTCCCCGGTTCGAGTGGATTCCGACCCCGTTGGCGGGTTTGATGCGGGTCCGGCGCCTTCCCGTCGGGGATGGGCGGGGTTATTTCGAACGGCTGTTTTGCGCGGACGCCTGGCAGGCGTTGCTGGGAGAGCGTCGGATCGTCCAGATCAACCACACCCGGACGGCCCGGAGGGGCACGGCGCGGGGATTGCATTTTCAACACCCCCCCCATGGGGAGTGCAAGATCGTCCAGTGTCTGCAAGGTGAGGTGTTCGACGTGGTGGTGGACCTGCGCCGGGACTCTCCGACCTTTCTCCGTTGGCACGGGGAGGTGCTGGGGGGGGAGCGTTTCGTCACGCTCTGGGTGCCGGAGGGTTTCGCCCACGGCTTTCAGACCCTGACGGACGGGTGTGAAATGCTTTATCTGCACACGGCCGCCTATCGACCCGAGGCCGAGGGCGGGGTGCATGTCCAGGATCCGGCGTTGGGAATCCGCTGGCCTTTGCCCTTGGAGGGGCTTTCCCCGCGGGATGCCTCCCATCCCTGGTTGAGCGGGTCTTTTGCGGGAGTGGTCGTATGAAATGTCGTCATTGTGACGCCGCGCTTTCCCTGCCTCTGGTGGATCTGGGGAGCGCGCCCCCCTCCAACGCCTATCTGACCGGGGAGACCCTGCATCAACCCGAATGGTGGTATCCCTTGCGGGTGCTGGTCTGCGAGACGTGCTGGCTGGTGCAAACCGAGGATTTCGCCCATGCCCGGAGTCTGTTTTCGGCGGAGTACGCCTATTTCAGTGGTTTTTCCTCGATCTGGCTGGATCATTGCGCCCGTTATGTCGCCGACATGGTGGCCCGGTTCGCCTTGGACGGGAGCAGCCATGTGGTGGAACTGGCGGCCAACGACGGCTCGTTGTTGCAGTATGTGCGGACGCGGGGCATCCCCTGTACCGGGGTGGAGCCGACGGCCAGCACGGCGGCTGTGGCCAAGGCCAGGGGGTTGACCATCATCGAGGCGTTTTTCGGGATGGATCTGGCGCGGGAGATGGTGGCCCAGGGCGGACAGGCGGACCTGATCGTCGCCAACAACGTGCTGGCCCATGTGCCCGGGATCAACGATTTCGTCGCCGGCTGCGCTTTGCTGTTGAAGCCTGGCGGCGTGGTCACGTTCGAGTTTCCCCATTTATTGAATTTGCTCCGGTTCAATCAGTTCGACACCATCTATCACGAACATTTTTCCTATCTTTCCTTGATTTCCGTCCAGCGCATCCTGGACCGCAACGGTTTGAGCCTCTTCGATGTGGAGGAGCACCCCACCCACGGTGGCAGTCTGCGGGTGTTCGCCCAGCGGCGGGATCGGGGGTGCCGACCGCTCTGTGACCGCGTGGAGGCGTTATTGCGACGTGAAACGGCGGCTGGCATGGCTTCCCCCCGGGGATACGCGGGGCTGCAATCCGGGAGCGAACGGATCAAGAACGATTTGCTGACGTTTCTGCTGACGGCCAGGGGAGAGCATCGGCGCGTGATGGCCTATGGGGCCGCGGCCAAGGGGAACACGCTGCTCAATTTCGCGGGTGTGCGGTCCGACCTGGTGGCGTGCGTGGCGGATCGCAATCCGGCCAAGCAGGGAAAATATCTCCCCGGCAGTCGCATTCCCATCGTGGGGGATGGGCGCATTGGGGAGATGCGACCGGACTATGTTCTGATTCTGCCCTGGAATCTCCGGGAGGAGGTCATGACCCAACTGGCCTTCGTGGGGGAGTGGGGGGGGCGGTTCGTGACCGCGGTGCCGTGTTTGACGGTGGTTTGAGCAGGGATAAGGTATGAAGATTGCATCGTTTCGGCAGGTGCAACGGGTCAGATGGCCGTCATGAATGCGGTGCAGGTCAATTCAAGGGTGCAAGATGCAGATTTATGACTGTTTTATTTTCGGTGTGGAACTGGATATGCTGGAAATCCGTCTGCGCCACTTGTGGGATCATGTGGACTGGTTCGTTCTGGTGGAAGCGGATCATACCCACAGGGGGCAACCCAAGGAGTATGTGTTCGAGAACAACAAGGAACGGTTCGCCTGGGCGTTGAGCAGGATCATCCATGTCAAGAAGGCGTTGACCGTAGCCAATCGCAATTTCAGTTCCGCGGAATCGTTCAGCCCCCACGATGACAATTTCAAGATGGACAGCGAGCAGCGCAATGCCATCATGGATGGCTTGCACTCCGCCCGCGATGATGATTTGATCCTCATCAGCGATCTGGACGAGCTCCCCACCCATGAGGCGATGAGGGAACTGGAACATCTTTCCTTGTATTACCCGGTTTTCAATTTGCGAAATCATCAGTATCTTTACTTCCTGGATTATGGTGTGGAGATACCGAATCACATCAAATATTGGGCGGGAACCGGGGTGTGTCGCAAGAAACATCTCGTCACACCCCAGGCCATACGGGATCCCAGGAACTGGTTGCCCGCCCGGATCAACAGCGGCTACCACTTCAGCACCCTGGGCGGGGTCCAGGCCGTCATCAGGAAGTTTGAACGCACTTCCCACAGTGAATACGACAATTCCTATTTCAAGAATCCCCAGCGTATCGCCAAAGCCATGCGTGACGGCTTGACCATTGATTATACTTATCTGATCAAGCTGCGTCGCTTCGACGTGAACCAGGACCCCTGCTATCCGGAATGGCTCAAGAAGAACCGGGAGCGTTATTCCCATCTGTTCTATTCGGAAGAGGCGTTCCGGTTGGAGCTTGAGACGAACGTGCCGGAAGCGCCGCCCGAGCACCTCACCCAGAGCATCCTGGAGCGGATTGTGCAACTGGATGCCGGCGACGATACCATGGGGTTGATTCAGTTGGTGCAAAACCAGCCCCATGATCCGAATGTCCTGTTGCAGGCCATGCAGCGTCTGATCGGCAATGGCCGACTGCGTTCCGCCTACATTCTCGCCATGTTGCTGGCCAATTCCGGTTACCACCATTTGTTCATCGCGCTGGCGCGGGGGGTGGGGGGCATCCTGTTCGAGAATCCGATCGAAGAGCGGTCCGGTCTGGAGGATTTGCGCGCCCATGTCCATGCCATGCCGGAGGACCAGTTGAACCTTCTTTACCAGGATTATCTGGTTCCAACGATGCGGCCCGGATTGGAAACGGCCATCGAGGGGGGGGATCTGGAGCGGACGCACCGTTTTCTGGAGTTCATGCGCGCCGCCATGCCCTCTTTCCGGACACGGTTCGATCCGGAGGCGAAGGCGCCGGAGTGGAGCCCGGAGGGGCAACGATCGCGGAGCCGCGCAACCGCCGCTGTGCGTCTCCCTCCCGTCCATCCGGCGGCGGTGTCGCGCCCCCCCCGTCGTGCCGTGGTGGCGCTGCGGACCTTCCACGATCCGAACAAGAGCTGGTCCCGCTTTCCCGATCTTGGACACCGAATCGCCGCCGCCATGCGCGCCCGGGGCTGGCAGGCGGTCGAGTGCGGCATGAGCTATTTGGACATCCAGGAAGAATATCGTGCCGTCGAGGCGATGTGTCATCAACAGGATGGAAATCTGGTGCTGTTCGATGATGACCTGACGCAAGGCGCGGAGTCGGTCTATCAGGCGCGGATCGATTTGATCCAGCGGTTGCGGCGGGCCAGGCCCTCCATCCGGGTGGTGCTCTGTCTGCACGCCCACGGGTGTCGCATCAACGTATGGCCCCGGGGGGCGGTGATCAAGCGGTTGGCGGCCATCTTCGATGGGGTGTGGTGCGTGGATTCCCCCCATTTCGCCTTCTGGGAGGATGCGGCCTTCACCGACAGGGTGCTGCATCTGCCCTTTCCCGTGGCCGGGCATCACGGCTCCACGGACCAGCCGTTGGCTTCCGGCCTCTCCTTTACCGGGAGTGTGGCCGGGGAGAAATGGCCCCGCGCGTTCTGGCTCGCGGCGGCGGCGCGTCAGGGTCTGCCTCTGCGCCGGATCCCGATCCCCTCCGGGGAGGGGGTGGAACCCCTGGAGCGTCATGCCGCCCATATGAGGGCGCTTGAGGAGGCCACCTGCTGCATCAATTTTTCCATGCAGGGCGATCAGGAGCGTATCGTCAACCATCGGGCGTTCGAGATTCTGCATGCCGGCTCCCTGTTGGTGCAGGAAGCGGTCGCGGGCATGGATCGTTATCTCGTCGCGGGTGAGCATTACCTGGAGTTTTCCACCCTGGCCGAGTTGTCCGCCATCGCGGGGTTCATCACCGGGGATCCCGCCGCCGCCGAGGTCATCCGTCGTGCCGGTCACGCCTTCGCGCGGGCCAACTACAGCGATGAGAGGCTGATTGGCATGCTGGACCGGTTCCTGGACGGAACGCCCCCGGTGCACGATTATTTGAAATTCAGTCTGCTGTGAAATGAATGGGCGGTCATGGATCCCTCTTTTGAGTCGGGACAGAGAATATGCATACAACGGCGTTTGACACCTCCCCGGAACATCAGGCGTTGGCCTTTCTAGCGCTCCCCGGGACCGTCAATCTGGGGAATGGTCGGGACTGGCGGCCGGAATTCTTGAATGTGGATGCCAACCCCATGTGGGAACCGGACCTGATTCTGGATCTGAATCGTCCCTTGCCCTTCGGAGAGGTGGTGCACAGCGACCGGTTCGGACAGATCCGGCTGGTCGAGAACCAGTTCGACACGGTGATCGCCTTCGGTCTGCTGGAACATCTGGCCAACCTGAATGTCGCGATGACCTCCGTTTTGCAGTGGTTGAAGTTCGGTGGCCGTCTGATCGTGGATGTCCCTTACGATCTCTCCCTGGGCGCCTGGCAGGACCCCACCCATGTGCGCGCCTTCAACGAGAACAGCTGGCTCTACTATACGGAATGGCATTGGTATCTGGGCTGGAACGAGGCGCGTTTCGATCTGGTGGAGCGGGTGTTCCTGCTCTCCGAATTTGGCAAATCCTTGCAGGACAAGGGGGCCGCTCTGGAGGAGCTGTTGCGCCAGCCCAGAGCGGTGGACGGCATGAAGGTCGTCTTGCAGAAACGGCTGTTGACCGAGGTGGAACGGGAGTTCGGGTTGCAATTCCAGCGTCGCAAGGGGTGACTCCATGAAGGTTGCGGTGACCGGCCCCCATGGTTTCATCGGACGGCACGTGGTCGCGGAGCTTGAGGGGAGCGGCGTCTCTCCCGTGCTGGTGGTGCGGCCCGCGCCGGAAAACGTGCGCCGCTCCGGGTCGCGCCACCCGGTCGTGCCCATGGATCTGGCCAATCCACCGCGGGACGCGTACGATGCCCTGGGGAGGCCGGACGTGGTGATCCATCTGGCGTGGAGCGGGTTGCCGGACTATGGGTCGTTGCATCATTTTGAAGTGGAATTGCCGCTGCACTACCGGTTTCTGCGCACCCTGGTGACCGGGGGTCTGCCCCATCTCGTGGTGTCCGGCACCTGTTTCGAGTATGGCCTGCTGCATGGCCCGTTGGAGGAACACCGGGAGACACAACCCGGCAACCCGTATGGGTTTGCCAAAGACGGGCTGCGCCGTCAACTGGAATATCTGCGGGGGACGCACCCTTTCAATCTGACCTGGGCCAGACTGTTTTATCTCTATGGGGAGGGGCAGGGGCCGAACGCGCTGTGGTCGCAACTCAAAAAAGCGGTGGAGCGGGGTGAGCGGGTTTTCAACATGTCCGGCGGGGAGCAGTTGCGGGACTATCTGCCGGTCTCCGTGGCGGCCGGGCACCTGGTGACCCTGGCTCTGCGGGAGAGGGACCATGGCGTGGTCAACGTGTGTTCCGGCACCCCCATTTCGGTGCGCGTTCTGGTGGAAACCTGGCTCCGGGAGCATGGGTGGTCGATTGACCTGAATCGTGGCCATTATCCCTACCCGGACTATGAACCCATGGCGTTCTGGGGGGTCCGGGAGAAGCTGGACCGGTGTGTCGCCCCCTCATGAACCCGATGCCGTGGTGGGGACGCGGAACATCAGCAGCAAATCCGTGGTGGTCACCACCCTTCCGAAGGCGATGCCGCTCTCGTGGAGCGCCAGGCGCGTCGATTCGGGCTCGGTGAAATAGAGACACGCCTCACGGTCCTGGGCCGCCAGGGCGGTGGCGGTGTCACGGATGACGGTGGGCAGCTCCGGCGCCATCTGGCGGAAGCTGGCCTGCACGACCTCGGCGTTGCTCAGCTCGCACAACACGAGATGCCTGGCATCGGAAAAACTGTGGAACAGCTCCACCATGGATTGGTAGATCGCGCCTGTCATGACCCCCTGGAGCGACTGACCCAGTCTGGCCCTCTCCGCCGCATCCCGTTCCCACAGCAGCCCCCGATGCAGAAATTCGGTGGCACCGATGAAATCTCCCTGGGCCTGCGCGATATTGGCAGCGATGCGAATCCGTTTGCCGATGAAATCGTTGATGCTTTCCAACACGACGCCACGGTTGTCGGGGGCAAAGGTGGGCATGCCCAGATTGGACAATGACAACGAGACGGACATTTCGAGCGCCCCCCGATACTGATCCAGATGGCTCAGGATCTGAACCACGCCCGCCTTGCTGTTGTTGAGGCTCGTGCGGGACGACTGCACGACGACCAGACAGAACGGATCGGGCTGAAAACGGATCCTGCCATGTTCGAGGGCGCGCAACGCCATGATGAAGGGTGTTGTCACATGATGACACTCAAACATCACCTTCATGCAGGAGGCGGTGCGGTAGATGGGGATCTCTGGAAAGATATGCCGCGCGATGAAGTAATTGAACAGTTCCGCGCTTTGCGCCTTCCCGAACGAGACCGGCTCATCGACCGAATACTGCAGCCCGCACTCCGAGTTCGTCACGTCGCTCCACAATTGGCCGGGGGCGAAGCTGGCGATGATGTCGTCATGTTGATTCAGATAGGCGATCTCCGACAATAACGTCTCGGGGATCAACCGGTCGTCGTCCGCCAGACGCACGCAAAACCTGCCCCGCGCCATGCGCAGCACAGAGAGGGTGTTCTTGACCTCACCCACATTGCGCGGCTGCCGGACATAACGGAAATGCGGGAAAAGCGCGCCCTTCTCTCTGGCGACGGTTGCCGTGTCGTCCTCCGAGGCGTTGTCGGACACGATGATTTCCATGGGGATGTCGGCGCTCAGGGTCCATTGCAGATTGTCCAGGGTTTGGGCCAGCAGTTCCTGGCGATTGTAGGTGGGAATGCAGATGCTGAGCATGATGGGTTGTTTGGGAGTGTCCATCGGCATGGGAGCCTTCTTGTCTGGAAATGGGTTGGTGACGGGAGGGGTGTGGTCAGGGCCGCGGGTTGCGGGAGCGATATCGATATGGTCCGCGGGCAGTCCGGCCTCGAATCGCTGCCAGATGGCCTCGTAGGCGGCTTCCAGATGCCGGGTGAACCGGGGGGTGTCGAACAGGGGCGAGGTGAGACGGTTGGCCTGGAGGCGGGCGCGCAATTCCTGCAACCGGGCGGGCTCCCGTCCCAGTTCGATGGCGCGGGTGGCGTATGCTTCCAGGGAGTCCGTGACCAGTTCCGGAAGCCCCATGGTGACCAGCAGGCTGCCCGCCACGCGGGAGACGAAGGTCTCCCCCACGCAGGTCACCAGCGGACAGCCCACCCACAAGGCGTCGCTGGCCGTGGTGTGGGAGGCCACCGGGAAGGTGTCCAGCACCAGATCCACCAGGTGGTAGCGGGCCAGATGCTCCGCCACCGGCAGTTTGGGGGCGAAGATCAGGCGGCTCTGGTCCACCCCCCTGGCCATCGCCTCCCGGCGCAGGTTGTCGGCGACCAGGGTGTTGGACTCCAGCAGCCACAGCCAGCTTCCGGGGATCTCCCGCAACACCCGCATCCAGATGGCGAAGATCTCCGGGGTGATTTTGTAGGTCTGGTTGAAATTGGAAAAAATCAACCCCGACTCCGGCAGGCCGCATCCGGCGCGGGTGGGGGGATCGGGATAGGGGCGCTGCCGGTCGTTGGGCTGGTAGCAGTGGGGCAGACGCACCACCTTTTCGCTGTAATGGGACTCCTCCCCGTGGGGGATGATGAAGGGGTCGGCGATGATGTAATCGATGCAGGGGGAGCCCATGGTGCCGGGATAACCGAGCCAGTTGACCTGGAGCGGGGCGGGCTGCAACGCCGAGATCTCCAGGCGCGCCCCCTTGGTGAAGCCCTTCAGTTCCACCAGGATGTGCACCCCGTCCGCCGCGATGCGGCGCGCGGCGTCCTGGTGGTCCAGGGTGAGGATGTCGATGAACCGATCGCAGGAGGCCATGATCCGCTGCCGCATGTCCTTGCCGTCGTCGTCGCTGTAGGAGTAGATCAGGATCTCGAACCGACTGCGGTCGTGCAGCTTGATCAGTTCCGCCATGAGAATGGCGGTGGCGTGGTTCAGGAAGTCGCAGGAGAGGTAACCGATCCGGATGCGCGCCGGTTTGGGATCGAAACGGTGCAGGTGGGTGAAGGTGTGGGGCAGCCGGTATTTTTTCTGGATGTAGATCCGGGCGCAACGCATCTGCTCGTCGGCGGTGGTGGGCAGGGTGAGGAAGACGAAAGGGTTGAGGAGTTTGCTGTCCTCATGGAAGAGGGCCATCATGCGGGAGAACAGAGCGTCGAGTTCCCCCCAGTTGCAGCTCTGCTTCAACAGGTTGAGCAGGGAGGCGTAGATGTTGGGATTGTCCCCTTTCTGGGCCAGCAGTTGCCGGTTGCACTCGATGGCCCCGTTCAGGTTGCCTTGCACGTTGTAGGCGACGCCCAGGTTCTCCAGGGCGGTTTCGTCTCCCGGCTTGATCCGCAGGGCCTGTTGATAGCAGTGGATCGCCTCATCCATCCTGCCCTGCATTTGCAGGGCGTTGGCCATGTGGGTGTGGGATTCGTGCAGATCCGGCTTGATGGCCAGGGCGCGTTTGTGACAGGCGATGGACTCCTCCAGGCGGCCCTGGTCGCACAGGACGTTGCCCATGTTGCAGATGGCTTCGCAGTATTCGGGGTTGTGGGACAGCGCCCGCTGGTAGCATTCGATGGCCTCGGACCATCTCCCTTGATCCTGGAGGATGTTGCCCATGGTGTTGTGGGCTTCCAGGTAGTCCGGTTTGATGGCCAGGGCCTGCCGCAACGGACCCATGGCCTCGTCGAGTCTGCCCATTTTTTGCAGGACATAAGCGGAATTGTGCAACGCCACAACATAGTCCGGCCGATGGGCGAGGGCCTTTTCGTAGGCGGCGATGGACTCCTCGTAGTGGCCTTGATCGCACAGCACGTTGCCGATGTTGCCGTAGGCCTCGAAGAAGTCCGGATTGATCTCCAGGGATTTCCGGTGCTGGTCCAGGGCCTCGTCCAGCCTGCCCAGGGATTGCAGGGCGGTGCCCATATTGCTGTAGGCCGCGTGGTAGTTCGGGTTGATGGCCACGGCTTTTTTGTAGAGGACGATGGACTCCTCGATTTTGCCCTGGTTTTGCACCACGATGCCCAGATTGTTGTAGAACAGGGCCTGGTTGGGATCGATGGCGATGGCCTTGTTGATGAATTCGACCGCTTTTTCCTTCTGGCCACGCTGATGGAAAAGATAGCCCAGCAGGTTGAGGGCATCCTGGTGTCCGGGGCGCTCCAGGAGCAACTTTTGATAAAGTGCCTCCGCCTCTTGCAATTGGCCCGCTTGATGCAATTGGAGCGCTTGTTGCAGGATGGAGGTCTCGGAGTCGTGCCGTTGCAGGGGGGATGGCGTGTGGATTTTGTTTTTGCCTGCTTTCATGGGTGGTCTCTTTCCTGAATATGCGCTGGAACTCCTGGCTGACGGGATGATAACCGAATTGGATCTATTGGGAAATCTTTTTTCGTGACTGTTTCGTTAACAAATATTTCTCCTTTTTTGTCGGCGTTGCGGAGCCTGTTCCTGGTCTGCCGTCATCACGGCGTGGATGTGACGCCGGAGCAGTTGCTGGGCGCCCAGGAGGCGGACATCGTCGGCTCGGTGCTCCGTCTGATGCACGAGACCGGCTTGAAGGGCATGGTGGTGGTCAATCGCAAATGGAAGGATCTGGTCTCCATGGGGAGCGCCTATCCGGTCATGGCGGAGAAGAAAAGCGGCCACTGGGTGATCGTGAGCAGCGTCAGCCAGAACGCCGAGGGCGTCGAGGTGGCCACGGTGATGGATCCCCAGACCGAGCAGTCCGGTCCCTCCCTGATGCAACGGAAGCAGTTCGAGGCGCTGTGGAACGGACGGCTGGTGCTGTGCAAGCGGGATTACGAGGCGGAGACCCGGACCCAGCCTTTCGGCCTGCGCTGGTTTTTGCCGGAGATCCTCAAGCAGGGCAAGCTGTTGCGCAACGTGGGGATCGCGGTCATCATCTCCAGCTTCATCAGCATGGCCACGCCCCTGTTTTTCAACACCATGATCGACAAGGTGATTCCCCACAAGAGCTATCAGACCCTGTTCACCCTGACGTTGATTCTGCTGGTGTTCATGTCCTTCGAGGGGGTGTTCAACTATGTGCGCCACAGCCTGATGCTGATCGCCACCAACAAGATCGACGCCCGTCTGCTCTCCCGCTCCTTCCACCACCTGTTGCATCTGCCGATGCCGTTTTTCGAGAACTCCACCACCGGGGTGCTGATGCGGCACATGCAGCAGACCGAGGTGGTGCGCAGTTTTTTGACCGGCACTCTGTTCCACTCCCTTCTGGACGCGGTCACGGTGCCGTTTCTGCTGGTGGGGCTGACGATGTACAGCGGCACCTTGACGCTGGTGGTGTTGATGTTCGCCCTGGCCATGGCCGCGGTGATCGGCCTGATGCTGCCCACCTTCCGGCGGCAACTGGAGGAGCTGTACGCGGCGGAAGGGAGTCGGCAGTCGGATCTGGTGGAGACCCTGCACGGGATGCGGGCTGTCAAATCCATGGCGCTGGAGCCGTTGCGCATGGCGGCCTGGGACCGGAAGGTGGCCAGTTCGATCCTCAGTCGGGGCAAGGTGGGGTCGTTGGGCATCAAGGGGATGGTGCTGACCAGCTCCCTGCAATCCGGCATGCAGCTCGCCATCATCGTGCTGGGGGCCGTGGAGGTGTTCGACGGCTCCATGACCGTGGGCAGTCTGGTGGCGTTCAACATGCTCTCCGGGCGTGTCACGGGTCCCCTGGTGCAGATCGTCGGCCTGATCAACGAATATCAGCAGACCGCCCTGGCCGTGCGCATGCTGGGCACGGTGATGAACCACCCCCCGGAACGGGATCCCAATCAACGGGGAATCCGCCCCGCCATCACCGGCATGATCGAGTTCAGCAACGTCACCTTCCGCTACGACAAGTCGGTGCTGCCCGCCCTCAAGCGGGTCTCCTTCAAGGTGGAGGAGGGGCAGATGATCGGCGTGGTGGGTCGTTCCGGTTCCGGCAAGACCACCCTGACCCGGCTGATCCAGGGGATCCACGGCGCCCAGGAGGGGTTGATCCATCTGAACGGCAACGACATCCGCCACTTCGAGTTGCCCCATCTGCGTCGCAGCATCGGCGTGGTGTTGCAGGAGAACATCCTGTTTCGCGGGACCATCCGGGAGAACATCGCCGCGGCCCGACCCGAAGCCTCCCTGATCGAGGTGATCGACGCCGCCCGTCTGGCCGGAGCGGACGAGTTCATCGACCGTCTGCCCCACTCCTACGAAACCTACGTGGAAGAGAGCGCGTCCAATTTTTCCGGCGGGCAGCGTCAGCGCATCGCCATCGCCCGCGCCCTGCTGCTGAGTCCCCGCCTGTTGATCTTCGACGAGGCCACCAGCGCCCTGGACCCGGAGAGCGAGGCCATCATCCGCAACAGTCTGGATCAGATCTCCCGCAACCGCACCATGATCATCGTTTCCCATCGTCTCTCCTCTCTGGTCTCCACGGACGCCATTCTGGTCCTGGAAAAGGGGGAGGTGGTGGATTTCGCCCCCCACGCGGTGTTGCTGGAACGGTGTGAAATCTATCGGCATCTGTGGAACCAGCAGAATCAGTACACGCCCAATCCATCCGGGATGATCAAGTGACTTCCATGTGGACACGCATAAAAAATCTGGCGGGTTGGCCTTTTCGGATCCTGCGCATGGGCTGGCGTCGTTTCTGGTCCGGCGGAGAGCCGCGGGTGGCCAGGGACGCCATTCCCTTCCAGGTGGGCATCGATGTGATCATCGCGGAGAGTCCCTCGATTTTCCTGATGTCCACCTTTTACCTGGTGCTGTTGCTGCTGGTGCTGATCGTGCTGATCGCCTCCCTGGTGCAGGTGGACATGGTGGTGATGGGAACCGGGCGTCTGACCACGGACACCCCCCCCTTGCAGTTGCAGCCCATGGATCGCGCGATCGTGCGGGAGTTGAAGGTGAAGGCGGGGGACAAGGTGACCAAGGGTCAGATCCTGGCCACCCTGGATTCCACTTTCGTCCACGCGGATCTGGCCTCCCTTTTGACCCAGAGACAGGCTTTGCAGGCGCAAATCCGGCGTCTGGAAAACGAGATCAACAACACTCCGTTCCAGTTGGGGAGCGCCGCGAACGTGGATGAGCGTCTGCAGTACGCCCTGCTGGAGCAGCGCCAGGCCCAGTACAAGTCCCGTCTGCAGATGTTCGGCGAGGAGATCCAGCGGCTTCAGGCCAACATGCGTTCCGTCGAGGATGATCGGGACTCCCTGGGTAAACTGTTGAAGATCTCCAAGGATGTCGAAGGGATGCGGGACGTGCTCAAGAAGGCCGGCACCGGGAGCCAGTTGCAGCATCAGGATTCCCAGGTGGTGCGCATCCGCACCGAGCAATCCTTCCAGGAGGCGGGCAACCGTCTTGTGGAGTTGAAACACAACCTCCAGGCCAAAAAGGCGGAGCGTCAGACCTTCATCGACGAATGGGCGCGCCAACTGCTGGACCATTTGATCTCCTCCCGCTCCGAACTGGCCAAACTGAACGAGATGGTGGTCAAGGCCAACCGCATGAGCGACATGGAGGTCATGACCGCCCCGGTGGACGGCGTGGTGCTGGACGTGGCCAAACGCGCCACGGGTTCGGTCCTGAATCCCGCCGAGCTGTTGATCACCCTGGTGCCCGCGGATTCGGTCCTGATCGCCGACGTCATGCTGGATGCGATCGATGTGGGTTACGTGAAGACCGGGGACAAGGTGATCATGAAGGTGAACGCCTTTCCCTATCAGCGTTACGGGGTGCTGGAGGGGGAACTGCTCTTTGTCAGCCAGGAGTCCTTCCAGGGTGCGAGCGAGGGGTCGGCCGGCGTGGTGCGCAACACCGGCGGGGCGTTTCATGTGGGTCGGGTGCGGTTGACCAGGAAAGAGCTGAAGAACATGCCGGAGGGGGCGCAACTGATTCGCGGCATGACTTTGATCTACAACATTCCCGTGGGCAGTCGGCGCCTGATCAACTATTTTCTGTACACCATGACGAGCATCTTCGATGAGAGCTTCAGGGAGCGTTAGCCGGGGACCGCCTTCCGGCGGCAGAATGGATCCTGATTGAGGTGGGCAATTTTTGCCCCTGCAGCGCCTGACGGAAGAGGAGCGCGGACCGGAAAAGAGGCTGG
Organism: Magnetococcales bacterium; assembly: GCA_015228895.1. Next base: position 1,401 of record JADGCR010000020.1, on the reverse strand, counting down.
TTCCGGTGTGTACGGGCATGGCATTTTTTTTGCTTCCTGATTATGGAGAGTTGGGCGCTCCCGGACTTGAGAAAAGGATGAACTTTTGATAAAATAGTGCTTCAGGAGCGTTCGCTGGTGTCCGATAAGACAATGAGGGAGTGGCCGCATCCCGCCCGGAGCGGGGAAAGGGAATGGCGGTCGGGGGGAGTGTGCCTTGTTGATTCGTGGAATGCATCGCAAGTGGAGCGCTTGAGGTCTCTTTGACGATTTTGATTGATTTGCCGTCAAGGAAACTGATAGAACATGGAATCCGGCATGTTTTTGGAACATGGCGTTTTTTACATATTTTTTTTGGATAAATTCTTTTTTGTTCCGTTGGTGGCGGAATGAAGCTTATATAAAAAGCATCATCGACCCCGGGACTCTCATGTAGAGGAGCTTGATCAAGATGGCTACATCGACAATGATCCAAATGCTGACGACGACGCAGATTGCCAGCTTGTCAAGTACCTCTCTGGGTACCTTCTCGGCGACGGAGCTGGGGTATATCACCACGACGCAGCTCGGGTTCTTATCGACCACGCAGATCGGCTATCTGAATGCCACCCAGTTTCCCGGGTTGACCTCCACCCAGGTGACGGCCCTGTCCACCACCCAGGTTTCCATTCTGACCACCACCCAGTTGGGGTCGGTGACCACCACCCAGGTCGGGGGGTTGAGCACCACCGGGATGGCCTTCCTGAGCACCACCCAGTTGGGGGGATTGAAATCGACCCAGGTCGCGGCCCTGAGCACCACCCAGATCAACATCCTGAACACCACCAAGATCGCCTCCCTCACCACCACCCAGATCGGCGGTCTCAAATCGACCCAGGTCGCGGCCCTGAGCACCACCCAGCTGGCCATTCTGACCACGACCACATTGAGCTCCCTGAGCACGACCCAGGTTGGCGGACTGACCACGACGGAACTGGTATCCCTGACCACCACCCAGTTGGGGGGACTCTCCACCACCCAGTTGGGGGCGTTGAACACCACCCAGATGGCGGGTTTGTCCACCACCGAGATCGTCTCCCTCACCACGACCCAGTTGAGCGGCTTGAAATCCTCTCAGATCGGCATGTTGACCACCACCCAGCTGAACGCCCTGACCACCACGGAAATGGTGTCGTTGAGCACCACTCAGGTCGGGGGGCTGACCACCACGGGTGTCGCGGCTCTGACCACCACCCAGTTGGCGATCATGAACACGACCCAGTTGGGGGTGTTGACCTCGGCCCAGGTGGGTGCTCTGACCACCACGGAGCTGGTCAACCTTTCCACGACCCAGTTGGGGGGATTGAGTTCGACCCAATTGGGGGTTTTGACCACGACCCAGTCCGGGATTCTGACCACCACGGAGATCGGGGCTCTTTCCAC
>JADGCR010000209.1 GCA_015228895.1 Magnetococcales bacterium | reverse complement strand
CCAGTTTTTTCAGCGTGGCGGGAGTGAGATACTTCCGGCGCAGTTGATCGAAAGTCTCCCTGGAGATGCCGGGTCGGTTCCCATCCCCGGTGATCATCTTCTCCAGCACGGAGAGGGAGACGATATCGGCGAAATGGGCGTAAGAGCGGTACCCATCCTCGGCGATGGTACGGAACATGAAAATGGTGGTCTCGATGGGATGGGGCGAGACGATGGGGCGGACCTCCAGCCCCTCGAAATCGTTCCACGCCTCGCTCTTGAGGTCGTGGACCTCGAAGAACAGGTGAAACTCCTCCTCCCGGATGGAGAGCAGGGCCTTGAGCTTGCGGGTGACGGCGGCCCGTACCATGGGGGTGGCGAAATACTGGATGCGCCTGCCCCCGCGCATCAGGGTGGTGATGCCGGCGAAATGGTCGTCATGGGCATGGGTATGGAAGATGCCCGCGATCTCCTCCACGCCGATGCCCAAAGCCATCAGACTGCCGAGCAGATTGGGACCGGCGTCGATCAGATAGAGCCTGCCCTGGTACATCAAAATGGAGGCCATGCTGGGCCGGTTGATATCCCAGCCGTCCCCCTCCCCGGAGTGGATGACGCCGAAATACTCCCGCTTGACCTGATGAAAACCCAAAGGATAGGGGGAGTCGTAACCATGGCCCCGCGGCAGATTGAGATCCACCGAAACCCTTACGTCCTGAAAAACGATTTCGAACAGGTTGACATCCAGTCGCTGGATCATCACCCCGTTGCGCAACTCCAGGGGCTCGTTGTCAACGATTTTCGATTCCAGCAGTTCGTCGAAACCGCGGATCTGGCCGAAAGCGAAACGGAGCTTCAGGCGCATCATCTCCTCGGCCTGGACCCGTGGGAGCCCGGCCTCCAGCATCTCCTCCAGGGAGATCAGCCCATAGTTGCCGCGCAGGATGTACTTGATCTGCGCCGTGACCTGCTCGGCGGAACCGATCAGCAGGGGTCGCCGTCCGGTATTGTTGGGATGGTTCGGCAGGATCAGCCCCTGACGATAGAGCATCTGCAAAACCGGAAACTCGGCCAGGTTGGCGAAATGTCCGTTTTGCAGCAGCACGTCGGAGAGCAGGATCGCGTTGGGGCCGGTCTCGCAGCGCACCCCATGCCGTTCCACTTCGAGGATCAGGCCCCGCTTCATCAGGTGCTTGACACTGTCGGCGGGACATCCGCACAGGATGTAGAGTTCCGCCTCGGGGATTTCGACCCAGAAGATGCCGGGGCTCACCTGTATTTTGCGAATCCGTTCCATGCCCCCTCCCGCCACTCCTGAGCTCAAGCCGACCCGTGGACACCATGGCGCAACAACTCCACCAGGTGACGGGTCACCGCCTCCGGATCCTCATGGGCGGAACTGGCGCCGGGCAGGCGCCGCCGCAACGGAGCCAACTGGAAATGAGAGAGCACCAGGCCGAGAATGGCGAAAAAGAGCAGATGCGGGTCCAGTTTCTCCCCGGCCAGGACGGTCAGGATCTCCCGCGAGCCGTGAAAAACGGCGACGAAGACCCGGTCCAGAAGGAGCTGCAAACGTTGTTCATCGGCATCGCTCAACTCGCGCTGGAGCAGGGAGCGCAGAATCACGTCGCCGGAGAACATCTCCATCCAGAACCCGATCAGACAGGTGAGTTCCGCCTCCACGCCTTGGGCCCGGGCAAGCGTTTCCGAAAAATGATCCACCTTGTCCGCGAAGGCATATTCCAAAGCCCGCAGATAGAGGGTCTCCTTGCCGGGGAAATGGTTGTACAGGGCGGCAGCGGTGATGCCCACCGTATTGGCGATGTCGCGCATCGCCACCCCGTTGTAACCCCGGGCGGCGAACAGGGGAAGCGAGGCTTCCAGGATCTTGACCGCTGTTTTCGAATAGGTGGATATTTCCATCGCCGTGACTCAAATCAAACCATAATTGCGCAATTTCTCCAGCAACGCGGGCTGACGCACCGGCTTGCCCAGATAAGCGTTGCACCCCCCCTGGTCAAAGGAACGGATGATGGAATCCAGGGTGTCCAGCGCGGAGGTCATGATCACCACGGTCTCATCGTTGCCGGTGATGTTTCTGGCCTTCTCCTCGGCCCGGATCGCCAGCAGGGCCTCCTGACCGTCCATCTCCGGCATCATGATGTCCATGCAGACCAACTGGAAAGGAGCCCCCTCGTCCAGGGCGGCCTTGAAGGCGTCCACGGCCTCGACCCCGTTGGATGCCTCCCGGCATTCACCGTAGGGGGAGAGAATGGTGTGCAGGATCGCCCTGCTGTTCGCATCGTCGTCTGCAATGAGAATTTTCACGGCTGATTCGCGTCCCAAGTAATGAAAGTCACCGATAACGCCGGACTGACGTTGTTGCCTCAGATTACGCAATAACTCTTCATGCTGGCCATTCCCTCAACCGATAATGCCCTAGGGACAGGCCAATTCATCGAGGAGCTTTTGCATGCCTTCTTTATATAGCACACCCGCAACGTTTGGCAACCAACTCTTCCAGGCCTTCTCCATCCGGGTGCCCACCCTGCCCCCCGGACTGCTGGACAAAATTCCGCTGCGGATTTTCACCCTGCTGCTGCCAGCCACTCTGGGCAGCCTGCTGGTGGTCTCCTGGCTGGAATCCCTCTCCCCGGAGTCGCCCGTGCCAGGGGAAATGGCACACGCCTCCGCCCCGTCCGCCCCGCTGCCGGAGGTCCAGCGCATCGATACCGCCTTGCGTGGCGGCGACGCCATGCTGCCCAATCTGGAATCCTTAGAGGGTCTGTTCGCACCCCAGGGCAGCAAACGCCAGCTCATCCCCGCAGACAAACCGGCGGCAAAAACCGCCAACCCATCCAACAACAAGGGGCTTTCCAGGCTGGAATCCCAGATCAACGAGGTGCTGCTGGAACATCTGGATCCCTTCGTGCTCAACCGGGAGCAGAAACAGATCTTCATGAGCAGCATTCCCACCGGTTTCCCCCTGACGGTGATGAAAGTCAACAGCCCTTACGGCTATCGCATCCATCCCACCCTGCACACCACCCGTTTTCATCCCGGCGTGGACCTGCATGCCGCCATGAACACCCCGGTGATGGCCACCGCAGACGGCGTGGTGGAACTCGCCGGCCTCGACAACAACAAATTCGGCCTGCACGGCTACGGGCAGGTGATCTGCATCTACCACAACTTCGGTTTCCGCACCACCTACAGCCACTTGAACAAAACCCTGGTCCGGGCCGGAGATTTCGTCAAAAAGGGCGACGTGATCGGTCTGAGCGGCAAAAGCGGCCTCGTCACCGCGCCGCATCTCCATTACGAAGTGCGCTTCATCCACCAGTATCTGAATCCCGCCCCCTTCATGAACTGGACCCAGGACCGCTACGAGGCGCTGTTCAGGGAAAAGAACGTCCAGTGGCGCTCCCTGATCGAGCTGATCGGCCTGCGTCTGCCCAAAAAGCCCTCGGAAAACGGGTCGATGCGCATCGCCATGAAAAACTAGGCTGGCACGCGTTTTCGTCACGGACGCGAATGAGGCGGAGGGAAGTCGAGCACGAAGGTGACCGGACCGTCGTTGATCAGCGCCACCCGCATATCGGCACCGAAACGCCCGCGGGAGACGGGAATCCCCGCAGCCTCCAACCGCTGACAGAACCGTTCGCAGGTCCGCCGCGCCGACTCCGGCTCCTCGGCCCGCTCGAAGGAGGGACGCATCCCCTTGGACAGATTGGCCGCCAGGGTGAACTGGGAGACCACCAGCAACGCGCCTCCGCTCTCCCCGAGGGAGAGATTCATCCGACCGTTGGCGTCGGCGAACACCCGCATCCCGGCGATCTTGCGCGCCATGAGTTCCAGTTCCCGGTCGCCGTCGCCCCGCTCCACGGCCAGCAATACCAGCAAGCCCGGCCCGATCGCGCCCGCCACCTCCGCGCCGACTTGCACCGACGCTTCCCGCACCCGTTGCACCACCGCCTTCATGACGGCTCCGGAAGCTCCTCGGCAGGGGGCTGCCAGTCGGGGAACAACTCCCGAATGGTGGCCAGGAGTTGATCCCGAAAAATCGGTTTGACCAGGGTGCGCAGGGCTCCGCTGCGAATCGCCACCTCCAGGGCGGTGGCGGCCTTCAAAACATGCCCCCCGCCGGAGAGGGCGATGATCTTGATCTCCGGGAACTCCTTGCGCACCTCGCGGATCACGCCGAGGCCATCCACGTCCGGCATGAGCAGATCGGTAATCACCAGATCGCAACGGGCGGCGCGCAGATGGCCGAGTCCGGGCCGTCCGCCGGAGGCTTCCAACACTTCAAGGCCAACCCCTTCCATGATGCTGCGCAGCAGCACCCGG
>JADGCR010000208.1 GCA_015228895.1 Magnetococcales bacterium | reverse complement strand
CTCCGGCCCGCCCCGGCTCGGACAGCCATTCCGGCGGATGGTGCATCAGCAACAACGCGGGTTCATGCAGCGGCAAAGCGCCATCCTGCCCCGCCAGGCGAAGGAACTGCCGAGGCAACATCTCCAGCTTCTTTTCGTAATCGCCCTTGGCAATCTGCATCCAGGCCGAATTCAAACCCACAATCGCCAGGGAAGGCCGACCCGGCAGATTCAGGTGCAGGCAAACATCCCCCGGCATCTCCCCCTGGGCATGCCGCAACTCACCCGGCCTGTTCCAGTTGGTCGCAATGAGGCGCTTCAACCAGGCGTGATAAGCCTTGAACAACTCCGCAAACATCCCCTTGTTGGTCTCGTCGTGCAGATTCTCTTCCAGTTCCGTCAGATTCTCCGCTCTCTGCCCGGCGGCAATATCGACCAGGATGGAGAAGGCCCGCTTCAACTTGGCCTCGGAAGGCCACACCAGGTCGTGGTTACCCGGCACGGGAACCACCACCGGGCCGGGAAGCCCCGCTTCCACCCCCAGCCACTGGTTCAGCTTGAGCAGAAAGGCATCGAACTCCCGGTATTGCTCTTCCGTCCCGCTCCAGGCGATATCCCCGGTGATCAATATCAGATCCGGCACCCCGCGTTGCGTGGCAAATCGGGACACATGGCCGGAAAAGACCTGCAACATATGATCCCGATCCGTCTTCCCCGGACACCCCATATGCATATCCGACAGATGCAGCCAACGGATCGTCTTTTCACTCATACCTCACCACCCCTTCGGGGAAACACGATCTATTATCGAGATCTACGCATAAACCTCAGTCGAAATCTTCTGCTGCACCACGTTGTACAGATCCACTTCCACCTCCGGGGCCTGAATCGACACGATCAGGGCGTAGCGGGCCTTGTTCTCATAACGTTTCAGAAAGGCACGGGTTCTCCACCATCCTGACACGGGAAAGACCCCGAGGACGCCGAGTTGCGCCAGCTTCGCCGCCTCGCCCTGCCAGATGTCCCCGTGCAGCGAGCCGTGATGACGCAGATTAGAACCGAGGATCCAGTCCGGATCGGTCTTTTCACCCGAACGCACCCCCTCCTCCTCGTCCTGCGCCAGTTTGTTGATGCGAGCGCGGAACTCCTTTCTGGTTTCGGCGGGACGCTTGACCTGAAAACGCAAACCGTGGGAGGCATAGCGATCCGGACCCCGGAAACCAAGCACCCCCGGATTCGGCTCGATGAAGTAGGAAAGCGTCACCCGCATGGTGACCGGGGTCGCGCCAAGGCGTTGCAACTCGTCGATGGGCCAGGGCAGGTCATACAGATTCATGTCCCGTACGGACACACTGCCATTTCTTTTTTCGAAGGGTTGCAGCGTGTCCTGGGCAACCAGGGTCAGGGAGTTCCCGGCACTCCACATGGCGCGCGTCACATTCGGAACCCCGAAACCACAATGGCGCAACAGATGCCCGTATCGCTGTTTATCCGTTGAACCCACCAGCAACATGTCACGCATGGCAGGCGTCCATTCCGCCGAATGGACCATCAAGGCCCGAATGGTTTCGGGCCAGAAGTCGGGGTAGTGGGCCATCAACTGCGCCGCCATGCGAGCGGCAAGGGCCGTGGCGGCGCTGGAGGCTTCAAAGGTGGTAAAGGATCGCTCTTCCGGTCGATAATGGGTGGTCAGCAGACTCAAATCCGCCATGGTGTAGGCAGTACTCCGATCCTTGGCCGCGTTGCCCCCTTCGAAGACCACATCCGGCTTCAACGGCCAGACCTTGTCCCAGGTGAGCGAGGTGGTGCTGAAAGGACTCAAGGCCCCCTCGGCGGCAATCGCGGTATAACCCGGAGCCACCCGCGTCTTTTCGGTATAAGCCCCCACCGTCAGGGCGTTCCAGGCCTGTCCGGGGTCGTGAATACCATCGGTGGCGTTGCTGGCCGGATAGTGGAACCAGACCCCGTTATCCGACACATTGCCGCCGGCCTGCACCATCAGCCTCGGCGACCGAGCATCGTTGTGAATATCGGCAGCCAAGCCGTCGATGGCGGCGGACCAGGCGGAAGGTCGACCCCGGTCCCGGCTGTCCGTGGCGGTGACCGCCATGGCGAAGACCCGAGGCCGGTACGGAGCCTGAATTTCGGGGCGGGCCACCGCCTCCTCCGTCAACCAGCCATAAGACGTACCATCGTTGTCCCCGTCCCGACGCAGCAGCTTGACCGATTCCAGCCGATGGTCGATGAATACGGGGGCACGACTTGCCAGAACCTCGGTCAAATCGCCATACACCGCCAGACCCGCCATGCCGGAGCCGTGCCCCGCCTCATCCGCCGTGCCCCACCCCGGTTCGACGCTGTGAAGATCCTCCCGACGCAACACCGGCTGCAACAGGGGGTGTCCCCGGTTGACTCCGGTATCCAGCAGGCAGATGTGGGGGGAATTCCCACCTCCGGTAACGTGGCAGCGACTCCGCAGCTCGTCCAGCCACGCCCCCTGTTCCAACGGGGCGAGCGTATCGAAAAAGTCGGCCCCCTCCTTGGCGCGACGCAGTTCGGCGATGGTATTGAGCAGACGCATGGAACGGGTCATCTGCCCCCGGCTGCCCCGCATCAGAAAGACCCATCGTTCCAGAAAATGCAGAACCCCCGGAACCACCTCGAAACCGAGATCCCCGGCCAGTTGCTGAAAATGGCGCAACGCCGCCTCGCCCTCCCCCAAAAGGGGCAGCCAAACCTCCCAGGAGATGACCTCCTCTTCCGAAGCGGGCAGAAGTTCGGGGGAATCGGTCCACAACGAAAGCAGCGCCGCCTGCCGGATCTCTTGAATGGTTTCCACCAGAGCCTGATTTTTCGGATGGCCTTCCGGATGCTCTTTCGACGGTTCGGTATCCTTTTCCAGGTAATCACGAACCAGGGTTTCGAAGTGGCCCAATTTCCTCTCGGGCACGAAGACCGTGGCAAAGGTCCGCTCTCCCTCCCGGCGCACGTTGAGAACCTCGATACCCTGTTGTCGGCGGGCAAGACTCTCGAAGGCCAGTTCAATGCCGGGCGGACTGCGAAATTCAAGACGCAGTCCGGGTTCAAGGATGGCGTGGGAGTGTTGTTCCTCAAGAAGCGGAACGGCCTCTTCCTTCAGGCGGGAAAGCTGGTTCAGCAGGGCATGGCCGTGACGGGCGCGGTTTACCGGAGGGAGCGGGGCTTTGCCGCCACCACCCTTTGGGCGAAAGGACTCGGGGCGGGCGAACCCCTTCAGCTCCAGGTGGCGACGATCATCTTGCATCATGAATATCCCGGAAATTTATGTCGTATCAATAAAATGTCCATTGCGAAGGGCTTTGCGTTCATCCAAAAGGCTCAGAAGCTCATCCTCGGTAATGTGCTGCCGATCATGAATGATGGCGTCCTTGATGGCGTCTTCCGCAGCGCGAACGATTTCGGCATAACTCAACCCGGCGGCAATGGCCGCCAGATGATCCCATCGCATCTCCTGGGATGTAAAATGAAGCAGTCGTGCCCGTAAAGTCAACTCGATTTCGTGCGCATCGGGCATGACATAGTCGATCACATCATCGAAGCGGCGAAACAGGGCGTGATCCAGAATTTCCGGATGGTTGGTCGCGGCCAGGATGATGCTTTGGGAAGCATCCTGTTCCAGCATCATCAAAAAGCTGTTGAGAATGCGCCGAATTTCGCCAACGTCGTTGTTCAGACCCCGTTGCGAGCCGATGGCGTCGAATTCGTCGAAAAAGTAGAGGCCGCGCCGCGCCGAAACGGCGTCGAACACCTGCCTCAATTTGGCGGCGGTCTCCCCCATGAACTTGGTGATCAGGGCATCGAGACGCACCTGAAACAGCGGCAAACCCAACTCCCCCGCCAGAACCGCAGCCGTCAGAGTCTTCCCCGTTCCCGGCGGACCAACCAGCAGAATCTTGCGACGGGGGGTCAAACCATGCTCCTGGATTTTGGCCAGATTCTTCTGCTCCCGCACCACGCGCAACAGCCGGTTGCGCACCGCTTCCCGCAAAATCAGACCGGAAAGCCGGGCCGTCGGAAAGGAGACCTCCAGCAACTGCGCCAATTCACCACGCGGCTGATTGAAAACCAGAGGTTTCCGACTTCCACCCTCCTCGGAACGGCGCAATTTGGCGGCATCGATCATCTCCCGCAGCTCCTCGGCCACTTTCCCGTGCCCGAGCCGGGCTTCGTGGGCCGCAACCTGCATGGCCACAGCGAAAAAGTGCCCCTCATCGCCATCGATGTGCGATTTCAGCAAGGCTCTGATCTGTTCGGCGCTGGCCATTCCGTACCCCATTTAACATAACGATTTCCTGCGTATTATTATAACAGGTTTGCCATCACAA
>JADGCR010000207.1 GCA_015228895.1 Magnetococcales bacterium | reverse complement strand
GTTTGTCCGGATGGAGGTCGATGGGCACCTCCGCGATGCGCAGACCTTCCCTGGCGGCGCGGATGATCATTTCGGTGGCGAACTCCATGCCGTCGGTGCCGGGGTTCATCCGGTCGTAGGCCGACCTGGTGAAGGCCCGCATGCCGCAATGGAAATCCAGCAGGGGTATGCCATAGAAGAGACTGGCGATGCGGGAGAGGAGCGGGTTGCCCACATGATAGTGCAAAAAGGGCATGGCGTTGGGATGGATCGTCCCCTTGAAGCGGTTGCCCATCACCAGGTCGGCCCCCCGGTCCAGACCGTCGATGAAGGGTTGCAGGTTGCTCCAGTCGTAGGAGTCGTCCCCATCGGCCATGATGAGGTACTCTCCCCTGGACCCCTCCACGGCGGCCCGGATGGCGGCCCCGTATCCGCGAACGGGCTGGGACACCACCCGCGCCCCCATGCGCCGGGCGATCTCCGCGGAGGCGTCGGTGGAACCGTTGTCTCCCACCACGATCTCGCCGGCCACGTTCAGGGCGGCGAAGGCCCGTTGAATCTTGTCGATGCACAAAGGGAGGGTTTTCTCCTCGTTCAGGCATGGAATGATGGCGCTGACCTGGATGGTTTCCAATGGTGGTGTTCCTTGCTCCAAAGGGGGTCTCATCGCTCCGGGGTGTGTCCTGCGGGTGGCGGTCCTGGATCGGGATGGTGCTGTCGGATCGGCTGACAGTCGTACAGCAGCCAGTTGAAATTCATCGCCATGGTGTTGGCGGCGATCCTTTGTGGCAGCAATCTTTTGTGCGGCCAGGGTCGGTCCACCAGGATGGCGTAGTCCAGATCCGGGTCATGGCAGAGATGGATCAAGGCCGCCTCGCTGGGGAGCCGGATGCTTTGGTACTGGGCCCACCAGGGGGCGATTCGTCCTTCCGGTACTCCCAGACGGGCCAGACGCTGGACTCGCTGCCGGTAGCTTTTGGTCTTTTCCTCCGAAAACAGCAGTTGCCCCGCCTGGATTCTGCCCGCGTAGTTGGAGCGTCCCAGCAGAAACCAGACCGGCTCCACGCTCTCTTCCCAGTAGACCGTGGCATCGAGGGGAATCCTGTCGTCGAAGAGTGTCCGCTGGCCTGAGGCGCGGTAACTCTTCTGTTCAAACTGTTTGTTCTGTTCAGAACGGTGGTCCATCATCAGCACTCCCAACCCCCCCAGGCCGATCATCAGCCCCAGGACGACCACTTGCAGCCAGCGGTGGCCGAGGCGATGGAGCGCCACCCCGCCAGCCAACAGCAGGGGGGGCAGCCAGGGGAGCGATGCGTCGGTCAGATGACGCAGATCGAGGGTGGACGGAGGGGCGGGATGCCACAAACGGTGCCACCATACCGACGCCAGATCCGTCAGGAGGATCCCTTCCACCCCCAGCATGCAGAGCGTGGCCACCAGGGCCAACAGACGGGTCAAAGGTTTTTCCATGGTGGATGGGCGCAGGTGGGCAAACCAGGCGCAGGCCGCCACCGTCAGGGCCAGGATGCCGCCGAAACCTGACAGCATGCCCCCTGATTCTGCGGAAAAATCCCTGGACCCCTCCAGTTCCACCCAGGCGATGGCGTACCACAACAGCATGACGCGGCCGGACCACCCCTGTCGCGCCAGTCGGATCCCCAGGAGGGCGATCAAGGGCAGCATCAGGTATCTGGTCAGCCACAGGACGCGCCAGCTTTGCATCTGCACGATCAGTTGCACCCGCAGCCAGTCCCCGAGGATCAGGCTGGTTCCCAGACCCAGAGTGGCCAGTATCCCGATAAAGATGATCAAACGGCGGTGTTCCGTTAGCAGGAGCGCGGCATGCAGAAGCAGGGCGGCATCCAGCAACAGGCGGCTGACGTCATACCATGTCATGGCGGTCATGGCCAGTTGTGGGCTCAGCGTGCTGATCGTCTCGAACCACTCCACACTCATGGTGCTGGTCAAGCGGTCCACGAACGGGAGTCCCAGCCAGCCGGCGATCAGCAGCGGGGCCATCCCGGCCAGCAGTCCGATTCCCAGTTTTCCGGGGTGGCCACCCCAGCGCAGCAGAATCCCCAGGGCGAATCCGGCGGCCCCGCTGATGGGATGCATGGCCATCCCCAGGAGGCTGATCCCCCATCCCGTTCGCCGCCACCGGGCCTTCGGGGAGAGCCAGCCCAGCAGGGCGATGATGCACAGGGCCTCCGCGAGGGTGCGGGCCACCAGAAAATTTTCGCCATAATGGAAAATGTGACGTGTGCCGTACCCTCCGGGAGCCGTGGCCAACAGCAGGGCGCACCACCAGGCCCAACCCCCGTTGGTGAGGCGTCGGAACAGGAGGACCGTGCCCCCGACCCACAAAAGATGGCCGGAAAAATAGAGGGTCAGATTGCCGTCGTTGACCCCCAGTGCCTGGATGGTCCAGGCGTGCAGATTGGAAAAGAGGGTAAAGCTGTCCTGTGTGCCCCCCAGAAAGAAGAGATCCTGTTGGAAACGGTCCGGGTCCAGCAGATGGAGGGCTTGCAGCAGATAAAGGCGGGCATCGTGTTCCAGACCCTGATAGGCGTGGAACAGAAGCCAGGTCGCCATCAGGGCCAGGGTGGCCGTGGTGTGGCGCAGATTAAGGTGCAACGTCATCTCCCGCTGTCCATGATCGGATGATCGTCCAAGGATGAATTCCTGAATTTTGCGATGCTTCCGGCACGGAGTCAAAGAAAATTACCAAACAGGGACTCCATTGCAAAGAAAGACCCGCACCGCGTCGAATCCCTGTTGACGAAACGGGAAAAAATGTGGCAAACTATCTGATATTGGAAATTTTTTTAGAGGGCAACGTGAAGGACGAAAGCACATGATCGTCAAGGGTGAGCCGGACGAGGCCGTCACGAAGGAAAATTTCACGGCGGTGCGTGAATATATACTCAACGCCATAGAGAAGGGGCGGATGAATTTTTCCGGCTGGCCCCTGGAGAATTTCCAGGCCATCGCCGAAACCCCCGACCCGGAGGGGAAGGCCACGGAGCTCCTGAACGTCTGGGTCGAACGGCACATGCTGAGAAAGACCCGCTCCATGATGTTTTCCGATCTGCGGGAGGCCCAGTTCGAGGCGGCCAAACGGGCGGCGGAGGTCATTTTGTCCCAGGAGACCCGCAACGCCCTGCGGGAGTACCGGGATCGATCCTTTGGCGAGGGGCAGGGTTCCATGGAGTTGGCGGTCAAACAGCTTCTGGAGCAGTCCAGGCGGGCTTTGCCCCAGGACGCGGTGCAGCTCCTGGAGGCTTTCCGGCAGCGCAAGGGTCTGAAAACCCTGGGTGACGCCATTCGCGCCCTGATCGACCTGGCGGAACGGCACCCTCCTCTGGTCGGGGAGCAGCCCCCGGCGCGAACGGAAAAACCGGACACCGTGGAGAGAACCCTGCACCAGGAGGTGAAAAAATTGTTGCGGGAGATGAAAGGGCAAATCGTGCTCACCGACCCCCACTGAATTGGAGAAACCCACCCATGAAACGAGTCTTGATTCCTCTGGCCCAGGGCTGCGAAGAGCTGGAAGCCGTCACCCTGATGGACATTTTGCGCCGCGCCGACATCGAAGTGGTGGCCGCGGGCCTGATGGCCGGTCCGGTCACCTGCAGTCGGGGCGTGGTGCTGGTGCCGGATGCCACCCTGGATGCGGTGCTGGAGGAGGCGTTCGACCTCATCGTTCTGCCGGGGGGGTTGCCGGGGACCAACCATCTGGACGCCGACCCCCGGATTCATCGACTGCTGCGCAAAATGGCCCAGGAGGGCGGGTTGGTCGGCGCCATCTGCGCGGCGCCGCTGGTTTTGGCCAACGCCGGTCTGTTGCAGGGCAAAAAGGCCACCAGCTACCCCGAATGCATGCCCGCGGAACACCTGCCCAACATGGACTACCAGGAAGTCCCCGTGGTGCGGGACGGCAATGTGATCACCTCGCGGGGTCCGGGAACGGCCATGGATTTCGCCCTGACCCTGGTCGAGCTCCTGACGGACCGGGCCAAACGGGACGAGGTGGAAGGGGGGTTGATGCGACCTTGAAGTCATTTTAACAGATTTTCAGTTAATCTTGCGCTCTCTTCCGCCACATCACGGGTGCGATAGGCTTGATCCGGATGGTTCGGACGGTCAGGATACAGGGATTCCAGATACCCGGATTTCACCAATTCACGGAGGAAATTGGGACGGACGTAGTCTGGAGAGCGGCCCAGCAAACCACTCAGAGTGCGCAGGGAGAGGTAACGTCCCTGGCACAGGGCCAGGATCACCGCGTGAACCTCCCCCTTGCCGACCTTGCCACGAGTTCGGATGTTGGCCGTCCGCTCCAGAAGCTCCTTCGGCAAATCCTCGGACCCC
>JADGCR010000206.1 GCA_015228895.1 Magnetococcales bacterium | reverse complement strand
TGGGTGAACACCCCCGCCAGCGGATCCGGGCCGTCGAGCAGGACGTTCAAGCTGGGCACCGCGAAATCCGGGGTGCCCATGAAGACGATGCGCCAGTCGGGCATGTGTGGTCAGGAAGTCAATTTTTCTTTGATGCGGGGGATGTCGTCCCGGGAGTAGAAATTGCAAACCCCCTTCTTGGCCTCGGATTCCAACCCTCCGGCCCGGCGGTGGAGAAAAAACGGGCCTATCTGACCGTGGATCTCCCTTCCGAAGCACCCCTGCTCGTGCAGGCGAAACAGTTGAGTGCTGGGGTGCAGGCGGTCAGAAAACGGCGTGGCGCGGAGCCGGTCGTGCTGATCGGTCACTCCGCCGGCGGGGTGGTGGCCAGGCTGGCCATGGTGAAGGAGCCGGATTTGCGCGTTCATGGCCTGATCACCATCGCGGCTCCCCATCTGGGCACCGACAAGGCGGAAATGGCCGGTCTGCTGGCCAGCACGCCCCTTTCCATGATGGCACCCATGATGGGCGCCGACACCCTGAATCGTTCCCGAGAACTTTACCGGGATCTGGCCCGGGAGCGCCCCGGCAATTTCCTGTACTGGCTCAACCGTCAGCCCCATCCCAAAGCCCGTTATCTCTCCCTGGTGCGCCAGGACTCCTTCGCCCTGTTCGGCGACAACACGGTGCCGACCTGGAGTCAGGATCTGGCCAGGGTGGAAGCCTTGCAAGAGGCGGCCCGTTCCGTGACCACCGGCAGCGCGCACGCCCTGGAACGCCAGGACGGCGCGGAACTGGTGCGCATCTTGGCCGAATGGCTGCCGCAGTAGACCCAAATCGATCATCCTTTCCGTTTGACAAAAATCAACCCTATCCAATCTCCTCCACTGGGGATATTCTGTGCATGGTCGCCGCCATTCGATTGACAACCCTTTTCAAGTTCTGATGCGCCTTTTATGAATTACGCCGCATTGATCCCATTTCTCGTCACCTTGAGCGCACAGACCGACCGCACCGGTCTGGTGTTCAAGCTTCTGATCGCCGTCAACAAGCTGAGCGGGACCACCGAATCCCGCATGCTGGATTATCTTCAGAATCCCGTCACCGCTCAGTCCGGCTTGGAGGAGAGCGCTTTCAACACGGGTCAGGAACCGCTGGACCCCACCAATCGCCCGATATCCGCTCAGGAGATCGAAGGTCTGGAATTTTTTCTCAAGCAACCGGAAGCCATCAGCGTCTCTTTACCCGTCCAGAACGGAGCGCTTCTGCGTTCGTTCCACCGGATCGAAAATCCGTTCAACACCTTCAGCATTCTGATTCTCACCCATGCCCCGGAGCGGACCATCGATTCCGAAGTGGTTCAGGTGCTTTTGCAGGTTTACCTGAATCTGCAAAAGAACATCCAGGCCAAGGATCTGGATCCCCTCACCGGACTGTTCAACCGCCGCTCCTTCGACGAGACCATCTCCAATATCTTGGACCACGCGATCCACAACCAGCAGCCCAACCGCACGCCCGGACACGGGGCCTGCCTGGCCATTTTCGACATCGACCACTTCAAGCGCGTCAACGACAATTATGGCCACGCCATCGGCGACGAAGTGCTGATCCTCTTCGGTCGGCTGATGGAACGGGTTTTCCGCTGCCAGGACCGCCTTTACCGGTTCGGCGGCGAAGAGTTTCTGGCCATCCTCACCGAGGTGAATCAGGACAAGGCCAATCATGCCCTGGAACGGTTCCGCACCCTGCTGGAGGCGTACCCGTTTCCCCAGGTGGGCCAGGTCACGGTGAGCATCGGCGCCACCATGGTCAATCGACAGGATTTTCCGCCGGTTTTGATCGAAAAGGCCGACAAGTCCCTCTACTACGCCAAGGAGCATGGCCGCAACCAGGTCCATTTCCACGAAAATCTCGTGGCCTCGGGGCTGCTGAAAAGCACGGACCACGCATCGGACAATATTGAATTGTGGAACTGAACAGTGGCACAATGAAGCTTTCGTTACGCCAACTCCTTTCCGGCCATTCGGGAGATTCGCGCATGCCTTTCCATTCCTTCCGCACGATGCTGCCGGTTCTGCTGGCCGCCCTGACCCTGTTCCTGTCGGCCTGCGGCTACAAGGGGGATCTTTACCTGCCGGGCCAGGAAGAGACCGGGGGACACAAATCCGCCGCCGGGAAAAAGTTACCCTGATGGATCACTTCCGTTACCAGGACAACCATCTGCTGTGCGAGCGGGTGCCTCTTGGCCAGATCGCGGACCAGGTGGGCACCCCCTTCTATTGCTATTCGGAAGCCACCCTGGAACACCATTTCGATGTCTTTCGCAACGCCTTTGCCGCCATTGACCATCTGATCTGTTATTCGGTCAAGGCCAACGGCGCGCTGGCGGTGCTGGATGCCCTGGCACGGCGCGGTTCCGGTTTCGACATCGTTTCCGGCGGCGAGCTGGAACGGGTGCGCCGGGTGGGGGCAAGCGCGCAAAAGGTGGTCTTCTCCGGCGTGGGCAAGAGTACGGTCGAAATCCGCGCCGCCCTGGAGTACGGCATTCTGCTCTTCAACGTGGAGAGCCAGGCGGAGCTGATCCGCCTCAATGACCTGGCCGGACAGATGGGCAAGCGCGCCGCCATCGCGTTGCGCATCAATCCGGATGTCAATCCGGTTACCCATCCGTACATCTCCACCGGGCTGGCGCGCAACAAGTTCGGCATCCCCATGGCCCAGGCGCTGGAACTTTATCGGCAGGCCGCCGCCATGAAGCATCTCGATCCCATCGGCCTGGACTGCCATATCGGCTCCCAGTTGACCAGCGTGGAACCCTTCGTGGATGCCCTGCGCCACATCAAGCGACTGCTGGAGGAGCTGCGCCGGGAGGGGATCACCATCCGCTATCTGGATCTGGGCGGTGGTCTGGGCATTCCCTACGAGGCCCAGCAGACCCCCCCTCATCCCGAGCGTTACGCCAGCGCCCTGCTGACGGAACTGGACGGCCTGAACGTCACCCTGATCCTGGAGCCGGGCCGGGTGATCGCCGGCAATGCCGGGGTGCTGGTGGCCCGGGTGGAGTACATCAAGCAGGGCGCGGAAAAGCGTTTCATCATCACCGACGCGGGCATGAACGATCTGATCCGGCCCGCCCTCTACGATGCCTATCATGGTATTATTCCGGTAGTGCGGCGTTTCGACCGGGAGGAGATGATGGCGGATGTGGTTGGGCCGATCTGCGAAAGCGGGGATTTTTTCGCCCGGGACCGCATGCTGCCGGAGTTCCGTGCGGGGGAGCTGCTGGCGATCCGTTCCGCCGGGGCTTACGGTTTTGCCATGAGCAGCAATTACAACACTCGGCCCCGGGCTGCGGAGGTCATGGTGCGCGACAACCGGTTCGCGGTGGTGCGGCCGCGGGAGACCATTCAGCAGTTGTTGGAACACGAAGCTTTGTTTTCATGAGGCGGTTATGGAATTCATCGATTTGCAAGCCCAGTATCAAGCCATGCGTCCGGAGATCGACCGGGCGATTCAGGAGGTGTTGCTCTCCTCCCGTTACATCAACGGTCCCCAGGTCAAGCAACTGGAGACGGAGCTGGCCCGTTTCACCGGCGCGGAGCATGCGGTGGGGTTCTCCTCCGGCACGGACGCCCTGCTGGCCATCCTCATGGCCTGGGGCATCGGTCCCGGAGACGAGGTGGTCACCACCCCCTTCTCCTTCATCGCCACGGCGGAGACCATCGCCCTGGTGGGAGCCAAGCCGGTTTTCGCCGATGTGACCCCGGACACCCTGAATCTGGATCCGGAGTTGATCGAGGCGGCCATCACCCCCAGGACCAGGGCCATCATGCCGGTGAGTCTGTTCGGCCAGTGCGCCGATTTCGACGCCATCAACGCCGTGGCCGCACGGCATGGCCTGCCGGTTCTGGAGGATGCCTGCCAGTCCTTCGGCGCCAGTTACCGGGGACGGCGTTCCTGCAATCTGACGGAAGCGGCAGCCACCTCATTCTTTCCCGCCAAGCCTTTGGGCTGTTACGGGGACGGCGGCATGGCCTTCGTGCGGGACGGAGAGCTGGCCCGGCGTTTGCGAGTGATCCGCGAGCATGGTCAGGTGGAGCAGTACAAGCACACCTTGATCGGCATCAACGGGCGGCTGGATACGTTACAGGCGGCGGTGCTCCTGGCCAAGCTGCCCGGTTTCGAAGCGGAGATCGAGGCGCGTCAGCGGGTGGCGGCCCGTTATGCCGCCCTGTTGGCGGGAAAGGTGCTCATTCCGCAGATCCGATCGGAAAATATCAGCGTTTTTGCCCAATACACGGTGCGGGTGCCAGAGCGTGCCAAAGTGCGGGAGCAGATGAACGCCGAGGGGATTCCCACTGCGGTTCACTATCCGACCCCGTTGCACCGGCAGCCGGTTTTTC
>JADGCR010000205.1 GCA_015228895.1 Magnetococcales bacterium | reverse complement strand
TAGGGCAGCAACCAGGCTTCGAAATCGTATTGAGCCGCATGGGGATGGAATCGGGGCTCCGCCCCTACCCACTGCCTCATTTTACGGATGGCGTCATCGGCATCGACATACAAGGATTGGCCCGTGTAGACATCCGTCAAGGCAATCACATGGTCATTAGTTTTCAATAAATTATAAACCACTCGTTTCAATTTTTCCTGGGTAGGAATAAGTCCATCATAGGGATAGCCATTCAAGCGGGGCATCTGGGAAAGTCTGTTTTGCAGATAGCCTCGCAAATGGGGCAGAAAGGCTTTTTCCGTCTTGCCTTCCACAATCAGGGCGATATTCATGCTCGACCTCCCATCGGGCCCATGCGCCAGATATCGTCGAGGCTGTATTCCTGGAGCCACTCCTTCAGGTCCAGGGCATCTCCCCAGGTCACCTGAGTATGACCTTCTTCGTCGCCATCCAGAACCAGGACCTCCTCCGGTTTCAGAAAACGAATAAGACGATCGGAATGAGTGGCAACAACTATCTGGGTCCTTTTGGATGCTTCCCGCAAGAGATCCGCCAAAAGGCTCAACAATTCGGGATGCAGGCTGACTTCGGGTTCATCGATGAGGGTGATGGTTGGCAGAACGGGGCTTTGCAACAAGGAGATCAACCAGAGAAAACGAAGAGTGCCTTCCGAAAGTTGGTGTATATAAACCGGATTTCTGAAAGAGGTCTCCTTCCAGGTCAAGGAGAGCATGCCCGCTGCGGCCGGAGGAAATTTCAGCATCTCAAACCGGGGGAAAGCGGCTCGCAAGGTATCTTCGATCTGCTCATATCGGTCCGGGTCGGTCTCTTTCAGGGTATACAGAAAAGAAATCAGTTCCTCGCCATTGGAGCCGGGAAGTCCGGACGGTCGCATCTGTTGCGGCAGCCGGATGGGGGAATTTTTTGCCACATCGAGAACATGGTACTTGGTAGCGGAACCCAGTACGTTTCGAAACGCTTCCGGCTCCCTGAACATTTTAGGGATTTGCGAAAGCGCCGACTCAAGATTATTATATTTCCAATCCGGCCTTACAAGCTTCTTATTGTTCGTTGGAAAATAACAAATGTTGTCTCTAAAGGCTTCAAGATATTTAAAGGGTTCTTTTCTGCCTCTTTCCTGAACAAGCCCTTCTTCAGCAATCTGGTAGGTATAGCCCTTTACCTCCAAATGCAGGCGATATTCCAGCGGACACTGTCCCGGAATATCCATGGCCGCTTCGAAGCCAATGCCCTCGGGGTAGCCCGAGGTAGCGACATCGGCAATTCCGCCCAGATCACTCAAGGTTTTGTTCATGGTCCCGGATGCCGATGCCGAAAGCAGTGACAAGGCATCCAACATCGAGGTCTTGCCCACACCGTTGCCGCCAATCATGACCATCAAAGAACGCATGTCGATAGAGACATCGCGCAGCCGACGGAATCCCCGGATGTTTATTTTCGATAACTGTGGCATTTCCCTCCCTCTCCTTGTCAGGATTCCAAACCAGCCACCAAGCCGGCTCTCCGTCCGCCGGGGCTCGATCCTGCCTTACTGGCCCGCCTTTTCACCTGGCAGACGGGCGCCTTCCGATTACTACAGCAGATGAAACGGGGCGATGTTTTGTGTTTATGATAAACAGCACGATACAATAGCCATACAGCGATACACAGGTTCTGGATGTTCAATAAAAATGCAAAAACAGAAAGCAAGATGATATAAAATTTCCTACTGCTCGGAAGATAACATATAAAAAGTTCAAGAAATTACAGCATTTCCGCTTGGCGGCGGATGTATTGCAACGCCCTCACTGGTAACACTCACCACACCCGTGGCACGAAGCCCGCCGGATTGGCGATCCGTATATCTTCCCCCGAGTGGGTCAGGACAAACAGACCCTCGTTGCGGGCGAACTCTTCGGCACGTTCCTCCGTATCGATGCCGATTACCGCTCCCATGACCCGGCAATCGCCATAACGGGGAAAAAACTCCTTGAACCGGGCCAAACGCTTCAGGTGGCGCCTCACGTCGGGCACCCCCAGGGAACTCTTGACCTCCACCAGAACCACGGTATTCTCGTTGACCACCAGGATATCCACTTCCAAAGTCCGGCCATCCGTGGTGCGCTTGCGCACCCGCTGGTGTACCTCATGCACCGGAACACCCCGCTCGGCGAAAACCCGCTCGCAGGCGGGAGCCACCAGCCACTCCAGAAACCAACCCCACTTTCCCGTCAGGTTGTCCCCCACACGAGTGTTTTCCTTGAGCTTGCGATCCGTCTCCTCCATTTTGCGGTCCGTCTCTTTCATCTGACGCTCCGTCTCTTTCATCTGACGGTCCGTCTCTTTCATCTGACGCTCCGTCTCTTTCATCTGGTGCGCCGTCTCCTCCATTTTATGGTCCGTCTCCTGGTTCTTCCGGCTCGTCTCCTGGGTCTGCCGCTCCCACTCGGCACTGCGCTCGCGATTCTCGCGCACCATCTCCTGGAACATTTTCCACACATCATCGAAAGTCACGGATTCGGACATCTTCTTCCCTCCCGAGAGCGGAGCCACCCCTATCTCGTTCATCCTACAGGATACTCATATTAACTGCAATCGGAAGACAACTTACCGCAAACCCGCTACACCTCGTCCAGGCTGTCCACCATGCGATGCAGGCTTTCCAACCGCAACGCATCGATCTTGCCCTTCTTGACCGCCTTTTTCACCTGGCAGCCTGGCTCCTCCCGATGGCGGCAGTCGCTGAAGCGGCACTGGTCCAGATAGGGGGCGATGTCCCGGAAATAGCGGGGAATATCCGCCGCGGCCACTCCCGACAACCCGAAGGCGCGAATGCCCGGCGAGTCGATGAGCGCCCCGCCCCCTTCCAAGGGGTAGAGCCGCGCCACCGCAGTGGTGTGCCGACCTTTTCCGGTGGTACGATTCACCGTCCGGACGGAGAGGGTTTCGTCCGGCACCCACCGGGCGATCAGGGAGGATTTACCCACCCCCGAATGACCCACCACCACCGAAACCCGATCCTGCAGGCATTTCCCAAGGGACTTCAATCCCTTGCCCGCCACGGCGGAGACCTTGATCACCAGGTAGCCCATCTCCGGATAGGGGGCCAGGAAGAAGTTCAGATCCTCTTCCGCCTCCACCAGATCCATCTTGTTGACCACGATGATCGGCACGATACCCGCCACTTCCGCCGCCACCAGATAGCGGTCGATCAATCCGGTATTGGGATGGTAGGCGGCCACGGTGATCACCATCTGGTCCACGTTGGCGGCCAACACCTGACGCGCCCCCCGGAAGGTCGGACGCACCAGAACCCCGTGGCGGGGCTCCAGGGCTTCGATGATGCCCTCACCCCGCTCGTTGCGACGCCAGCGCACCTTATCGCCACAAACCGGATCCTCGGAGAGGGTCTCGCGCACGGCGGCGCGGCATTCCACCCCGTCGGCGCCCTTGACCGCCACGTTGTACCCGTAATGGGCCACCACCAGCCCATCCTCCTCGGCGCCCCAATTCCCCTCTTCTTCCACCACAACCGCGCCGCGACGTCGCGCGGTCCGCTCCTGCCTCGCCCCGGCAATGCGCGCCTGTTGATGCAAAGTCAACTTCCCCGACGATCTCTGGCGTGGCATAATTTCCTCCCTGAATGAGTCAATGGGATGCACCTTCATCTTTGACCAGCCGCCTCCCGTGGTCAAGCCACCTGCAGGAGTTTGACATGCGCCCCATCCGTTCCGTTCTGTACGTACCCGGCTCCAACGCGAAGCTGCTGGACAAGGCGCAACGTCTGCCCGCCGACGCCCTCATTCTGGATCTGGAGGATGCCGTCGCCCCCGAGGCCAAACCGCTGGGTCGCCAGCAGATTCACCATCTTCTGCAATCGCCCCGCAAGACTTCCCAGCAATGGATGGTGCGCATCAATGACCTGCGCTCCGCCCTCTGGCAGGCGGATCTGGAGGCCGTTCTCCCCGGCGGACCCGATGCCCTGGTCATTCCCAAAGTCGAATCGGCCGCCGAACTGGAGCGTCTTTCCGCCGCCATCGACCCCTCCCTGCCCCTCTGGCCCATGATCGAGTCCCCCAAAGGGGTTCTCCGCGCCCACGAAATCGCCGCTCATCCCGGAGTGAGCTGTCTGGTCATGGGCACCTCCGATCTGCGTCGCGACTTGCATCTGCCCTCGAACAAAAACCGCGACGGGCTGCGCCTGGCCCTGCAACAAACCATTCTGGCCGCCAGGGCGGAAGAGCGTCGCATTCTCGATGGCGTTTGGCTTTACCTCGACGATGCAGTAGGTTTTCTTCGGGAGTGTCAGGAAGGAGTGGAGCTGGGGTTCGATGGCAAAACCCTCATTCACCCTTCCCAGATCGAACCCGCCAATCAAACCTTCCGCCCCCCCGAAGAATTCCTTGA
>JADGCR010000204.1 GCA_015228895.1 Magnetococcales bacterium | reverse complement strand
TGGTTCTCTCGTCTTGCGCACCGGGCGTAGCAATGTGGTTGCTGATATTGGCGGCAGCACTGGAATGCCGGGCCGCTTCATCGATGAGACTCCGCCGGGCATCGTCCAGAGTGACGCCATCCTGCACCAGTTTGTCGGCGAAGGTGCGGTCCAGTTTCAGTTTGCCTTGGGCTTCATAAATTTCGGCTGACCGTTTTCTTTCAGCGGCTATTGCGTTTCGGGCAATGGTTTCTACCTCTTCTGAGGTGGTTCCCCTGGCCTGGGGGGCTGGATCGACGGGTTTTGCCGCCACTTCCATCGTGGGTTGGGGTGGCGTCACTTGACGGGTGGCAACGTCGGCGGCAGGATCTGTCGCTATTTCAGGATGGGGTGTGGCTTGATCAGGCATTTCGGCTCCTCTTGTGTGGATCATTTGACATGGATTGGTGATTTTCTCGGCTGATCGAAAGCCCGCGCCCGGATCGGCTCCAACCGTGACGGCGGACAACTCATACGGCTCCCAGTCCACCGCCAACCGTTCCTGAATCTTTCCGGCCTCATCCGTGATCTGGAACGTGTTGATGCGATAGCTCATCGAAACATTGCGGATGATCCCATCCTGGACATCACGCCAGATCGCAGCCACCTCTTCCCGATTGGAAAACCGCACCACGGCGCGGCCTTCCCCTTTGGCGATCCAGGCTTTTTCCACTACACCCAGGACGCTTCCCAGGTCATATAGATGGTGGCTATTCAGAAGCGGTGCCCCACCATTCAAGCGCTCCAAACGCACATGGGCCGGGTCCATGGAGAGGGTTTCGTCGTAACTCTGGCCCGTACTCCAATCCCGTCGGCGCACCGTGGAACCCGTGGACCAGATCATCTCGATGGTGCGGGCCTCGCTGTCCACGGTCGCCGGGACGAAGTTGGCAGAGCGGTTTTGCAGGGGCAGATCAATCTGTTTATGGTGCTGTTGGGGCATTGGGTGTCTCCAGTTTGGCCAATCCGTTGTCGGTTGTTTTGCGCGCGTCAAAGTTGAAGACGGCGTTGGCGTCATCCACCATTTTGTAATACGCCTGAAATTCCGCCATGATGACGTCCAGGTCATAACCGTTCTGGGCAATGGCGGTTTGCGGCGACATTGAGCCAGCACGCACCGCGAGGATTTGGGCCATCATGTCCTTGACCGGGTCCACCGACTCGAAGATCGGCGGCGTCCACTGCAATCGGATGACCCCTTTGCCAACCAAGCCGGATACCTGTGCCGCTGGCAGGAATTGTTTCCACACCGGCTGGCAAAGTTGTGGAATCAACAAGAGATTTTGCTTGGAAGACATCAAGCGACGAAATGCCAGGAACCCTGCGCGCACTGACGAAAAGCTGATCTTGGACAGGTCACCCGTCATCAACTCGTAAGGGATGCCGAGGCCAGCAGCCACTGCGTGATTGAGTACACTCACATATTCCGCATACCCGGATACGGAGACCGGCTGAGTGAACCGGATGTCTTCTCCTGGCTCCAGGTATTGCACCATGCCAGGCTCCAACCCCTCGATTTTCCGACCTTCGGCGTCCGTCTCGCCGCCTGTGCTGTCCGGGGCGGGGGCACCGGTGACCAGTGCGGTGACACTCGATTCCATCTTCTTGCGGATCAACTCCGACAGGTCGTAATCGTCCAGGTCGCGCATCCGCAGCATGACCGGTGCAAACCAACTGACGCCCCTGTTCTGGCCGGGACGCGCTCGGTCGAACAGATGCACGATGTCATTGGCAACCACGCGGATGCTCTGCATCGATCCACCCATGCGCGCCGAACCGGGGTGGCGAGGAAACAACCAGTAGGCCACGCGCGTACCAAAGGAATCGAATTCAATCCCGTTTTGAATGAACCCTCCGCCCGGTAAATTCTTGTCACGGGTGCTGTCGATGTGGTCACATTCCAGAACCCGCAATTGCAGGGGCAGTGAGGGCTGAAAGGTTGAAGGCTTGCGAACGAATTGCAACAGACATTCCCCGCTTTCCACCATGCTGCGCACCATGAGATTCTGGATGCCGTAGAACGTGGTACGGCCATCCACATCGCAGTTTTCCGCAAAATCGTTCCAGGCGTTGGTGACCTGGGAGTCCAGTTCTTCGGTTTCCCCTTTTGGATTGGGGGTAATTCCTGACCCCACCATGTAGGAGGCGTGGACCATCACCGCCTTGGCGGCAAACGGATTGTTGCGCACCAGGTCTCTGGCCCGATCCCGCACCCGTCCAGAGGCTTTGGCGATCTCCGCATCTGAATCAATTGATGCGGTGACCCAGCCATCCACATGACGGCCAGTCTTCGCCCCGTCATAACCACGGCGTTGCGCCCGGATCGCGTTTCGGGTGCTGGCGCGCCGCAAGGCGAGGGTTTGCATGTCGGTTCTGGTCTTGGCGTGATGCAGCTCCAATTCTTGCATCTCGTTTTTGTGTCGAACGTGTCGCAACTCCTTTTTCGCGGACTCCTTGGCCATGGCGTTATCCTCTGGAAAACCCAAGCACGGTGCGATTGGGGCGGGTGGTGCCGGAACTCCCGGCGATGGCCTGCTCGATCACCCGGATGCGGCGCAACAGGTCGGCTTCCGACCCGTATTCCACCGTTTTTCCTTCGTGGACGATGCGCAAAGCACCGGCGGCATAGGCCTGCTTGAGTTCGTCCAATTCCGTCTGGGTGAAGGTCATCGTCCGTTCCTCACTCTATTGCGATAGTTGTCCAGCCAGGCTGATCTGCGGGGCTGGTTTGAGACGATTCTCGGTTTTTCCGGTACCACGATCTTTGGTTTAACAGAGCCAATGATTTTGGTTGCAGCAGTACCACGCAGCGTCTGTCCCTCTTTCAACGGGTATTGCTCGCGCTTGTCGGCCTCCTTGTTCAACTGCAAGCCCATGATCATCAGCCCGTGCAGGGCAGCCAGCGCGTACACCCGGCAGTCGAGGGCTTCGTTGCGGTCGACATCCCTTTTCTTCCATTCACGGATGGGTCGCCCTTTGAGGTAACGGGTGGTGATCGTCTCGGACGTCAACTGATGAAACCACTCGGCATCCCGATCCAAAGGAAAGTGGCAATATCCCGGTCCCGCGTCACGAATGCGCAGGCGGGCATAGATCATTTCCTTGGCCGCGTCCACACCCACGATGAAGAGCGGGATCCGACCTTTGTTTCTGAGGCTGGCCCGCTGTGGCCAGATGGGAACGCCCATCCCTCCGCGCCCCTTGATCCCCCACACCCGCCGTGCGATGCGCGACCTGCAAAACGCATAGGCCGACATGGTGTTGGCTCCACCGGTATCGATGGCGGCGGCACGGATGACCAGATCAGGCAGTTGCCTGGAATGAGGGATCGGTCGCATCAACAGGCTGTCCAACTCCTCCCACACTTCCGAAGCGGACGGATCGCCCCACAAAATGTGGTAGCCAACCGACCATGACTCCTCGTTCCGGCACCAGCCGACGATTTCCATTTCTAACCGGTCAGGGTGGACGTCGATGCCAGCGGTGAGCAGAACAATCCCCGACGGCAGCATGTCGCCAAACGCCTCACGGCGTTCCATCAGCCCATCGCCGTCCAGCCCCTCGGCACTTTCCTGCCAGGTCTCACCCAACTTGGTGTTGACCCAAACCTTCAACCGAGGAGGATCCCGGTAAACCTGACCATGCTCCATGGCAATCTGTCCCCAGGAGACCCAGCCCAACGGGCTGTACAAGCTGGACAGATGAAACCCTGCGGTATTACCATCCCCCTGCGACTCGGCGACCCAGCGGCCATGTTCCAGCATCCATCCCTTGCGGTATTCCGGGATGATCGCCTCACAATGGACGCACACGTAGTAGGCGTTCTCCCGTTGCCCTTCCGCCCACCGGACCTGTTTCCACTCCAGCACCTGCTCCTGCTGACAGGATGGGCAAGGAACCCAATACCGGCGTTGATCGCTTTCGGCGAAAGTCCCCTCGATGCGGGAGAAGCCCTTGATGGTCGGGGTGGAGACGATCAGCACCTTGCGATTGGCAAAGGTGACGGTACGCTGGCTGGCCAGGGCCACCGGGTCGCCTTCTCCGTCCACATCGCCGGGATAGCGGTCCACCTCATCCAAGAAAAGAAACCGCACCGGCATGGAGGAAAGCCCCACCGATGAGTTGGCCCCGGTAATTCGCAGAATGCCTCCGGGAAACTCTTTTGCGAACACTGTGTTGCCGCTGTCCCTGGCGCGAGGCTCCCGCACCAGATCCCGCAACACCGGGCTGGCCTCCACCAGAGGGGCGAGCCGTTGCTTGGAATAGGTCTTGGCCATCTCCACCGTGGGCTGGACCATCAGGATCGGCCCCGGCGACTGGTGGATGGTGTAGCCAAGCCAGTTCAGGCCACTTTCGGTTTTGCCCAGCTGCGAACCAGACATGAACACCACCCGTTCCACCGGTGAGGATGGGGACAGGCAGTCCATCACCTCCCGCAGGTAGGGGGTGCGGGCGGTGCGCCAGGCACCGGGTTCA
>JADGCR010000203.1 GCA_015228895.1 Magnetococcales bacterium | reverse complement strand
AACGGTTTTTCCGGGTATTGGAAGCGTGCGGCGCGTTGGCGGTGGTGTTTCCGGAGTTGGCCGCCCTGCGGGGCAAAACCCACGCGCCGCTCCATCACCCGGAAGGGGACGCCTTTGAGCATGCCTTGTTGGCGTTGCGCCAGGCGGCGGACTCGACGGAGGATGTCATGGTCCGTTTTGCCGCCTTGACCCACGATCTGGGCAAGGGGGCGACTCCGGACGAGGCGTTGCCCCACCATTACGGCCACGAGGAGCGTGGGGCGGAGATCGTGGCCGGGATGTGCGACCGGCTGCGGGTGCCCAAGCGTTTTGCCCGGCTGGCGGTCCAGGTCGCCGCCGGACACATGCGCTGCCACCGGGTGGTGGAGATGCGTCCCAGCAAGGTGATGACCTTGCTGGAAACTCTGGACGCCATGCGTCAACCGGTTTTTTTCG
Organism: Magnetococcales bacterium; assembly: GCA_015228895.1. The sequence goes on along the minus strand of JADGCR010000203.1, from coordinate 4,061 downwards.
ACCGCTTTTTGCTGGCGTGCGGCGCGGACCGCAAGCAGCGGGACATGGCCTCCGGTTATCCCGCGGGCGTGCTGTTGCGCGCCTGTTTGCAGGCGGTGCTGGCGGTGGATTCCCGGCCCCTGGTCGAGGCCGGGTGGAGCGGGCGCAAGCTGGGCGAGGCGTTGCGTCAGGAGCGGATCCGGCGGATCAAAAGGGTGTTGCTGGAATCGGATGCCGCTGAACAGAAGAAGGGGTTGGGTGGGAGCCGGCAATTCCAAGGTGTGGTTGGATGGTTCGCAGGCGCCTTTTTCATGGGGTGACCTCCGGACGGGCCGGGCATCCTCAGAGCTCCATCAAATGCATGTGCCGGATCAGGTCCAGAACCCGGTTGGCGTAACCCCATTCGTTGTTGTACCAGCTCATCACCTTGACCGTGGTTTCGATGACGCGGGTGGAGAGTCCGTCCACGATGGAGGAGCGGGTATCTTCCCGGTAGTCGGTGGAAACCAGGGGTTCCATGGTGAATCCCATATACCGGTTCACGGATTCCTGGAGCGCCTGGTTGACGGAATCGGTGGTGCAGGGGCGCTCCACCTCCATGACCACGTCCACCAGGGAGACGTTGGCCGTGGGAACCCGCACGGACATGCCGTCGAAGCGCCCGGTCAACTCCGGGATGACCAGTCCGATGGCCGCCGCCGCGCCCGTGGTGGTGGGGATGATGGACAGACCCGCCGCGCGGGCGCGACGCAGATCGTTGTGGGGGGAGTCGAGGAGGCGCTGATCGTTGGTGTAGGAGTGGATGGTGGAGATCAAACCGCGCCGCAGGCCGAAGCGGTCCAGAATGACCCGCGCCACGGGAGCCAGACAATGGGTGGTGCAGGAGGCGTTGGAGACCACCCGGTCCCGTCCCGGATCGTATTCGTCCTCATTGATCCCCATGACGATGGTTTTCGCTTCCCCCTTGGCCGGGGCGGTGATCACCACCCGTCTGGCCCCTCCCTGCAGGTGACGGCTGGCCGCGTCCAGATTGGCGAACCGGCCGGAGGACTCCACCACGAACTCCACCCCGTGCCGGTGCCAGGGCACGAGACCCGGTTCCGGTTCGGTGTGAAAGGCGGTCTGCTGCCCGTCCACCTCCAGAAGGTTGCCGGCCATTGCCATCCGGTTTTTCATCGGTCCCATCACCGAGTCGTAGCGGAGCAGATGGGCCAGAATTTCCGGGGTGGCCGGATCGTTGACCGCCACGATTTTCATGTCCGAGAAGATCGGGTCCGCCTTGGCCGCGCGAAAGATGCTTCTGCCGATGCGGCCAAATCCATTGATGCCAATACGAATGGTCATGATTGCCTTGCTTTCCGTTTTTTGATGTTGTTTTTGCCGTCCTGCGTCACCCTTGCCGATCGCGAATGCATCATCTTGCCAGATGCGGTGACATTTATTCAAGTCGTCTCCGCATCCGGATGCCGCGCCGGAGTGTCCGGCACAGGGGTTGTCCAACGATTTTCACTTTTTTCTCCTGCTCTGTTAGGGTATTCTGCTCAGGTTCTTTGGTTTCTATAATGTGCGCATTTTTTTTATAAACCCCTCTGTAGCGAAACCACGTCCATGGAAGAATTTCAACGCATCAAAAGGCTGCCCCCGTATGTCTTTGCCGCGGTCAACGACCTCAAATACGCGGCGCGACAAAAAGGCGAGGATATCATCGACTTCGGGATGGGAAATCCAGATCAGCCCACTCCGAAACACATCGTGGACCGGTTGTGCGAGGCCGCCTGCGAAGGGCGCAACCACCGCTACTCCCTTTCCAGGGGGATCCTCGGCTTGAGAAAAGCCATCTGCGCCTTCTACCAACGCCGCTTCAACGTGGAACTGGACCCCAATACCGAGTCCATCGTCACCATCGGTTCCAAGGAGGGCCTCTCCCACCTGGCGCTGGCCATGACCAATCCGGGCGATACGGTGCTGGTGCCCAATCCCACCTATCCCATTCATGTCTACAGCTTTGTCCTGGCCGGGGCCGATATCCGTCATGTTCCCCTGGGGCCTCATTATGATTTCTTCGAGGAACTCACCCAGGCCATCAAGACCACCTGGCCCAAACCCAAGGCCATGGTGATCAATTTTCCCTCCAATCCGACGGCCCAGGTGGTCGATTTGGATTTTTACGTCAAAATCAACGAATTCGCCAAGGAGCACGACCTGTTCGTCATCTCCGACATCGCCTATTCGGAGATCTGTTTCGACGGCTACAAGGCGCCCAGCATGTTGCAGGTTCCCGGAGCCAAGGAGCGGTGCATCGAGTTCCATTCCCTCTCCAAAACCTATAACATGCCCGGTTGGCGGGTTGGCTTTGCCGTGGGTTGCCCCCGTCTGGTCTATGCCCTGGCGCGCATCAAATCCTATCTGGATTATGGCATGTTCCAGCCCATCCAGATCGCTGCCGCCATCGCCCTGAATGGTCCCCAGGAGTGCATCCAGGAGATCTGCGACCTCTATCAGTTCCGCCGCGACGTGCTGCTGGATGGGTTGAACCGGGCCGGGTGGCGGGTGGACAAGCCGTTGGCCTCCATGTTCGTGTGGGCCGAAATTCCGGAAGAGTTCCGCGCCATGGGTTCCCTGGAGTTCTCCAAACTGTTGCTCAAGGAGGCCAAGGTTGCGGTCAGTCCCGGGGTCGGATTTGGACAATACGGCGATGATTATGTCCGTCTCGCCCTGATCGAAAATGAACATCGCACCAGACAGGCCATTCGCGGGATTCGACGCTTCATGAATCTCGGCGGCGACGTGGCGGCTTGAGATGATAAAGGAAGAGGAGAATACCTTGGAAACATTGCGCATCGGTATGCTGGGTTATGGAACCGTGGGTCGTGGTGTGGCGGATCTGCTGGTCAGCCAGCATGAACTGTTGGCCCAGAGGACCGGGATGCATTTGCGGCTGGTCCGTATCGCCACCCGGACCCCGGAGCGGGATCGAGGCTTGGACCTGGGTGCGGTGGAAATCACTGGAAACGTGAACCGGGTCGTGGAGGCCGCGGACCTGGACGTGGTGGTGGAGCTCATCGGCGGGATCATTCCGGCGCGGGATCTGGTTTACCGCGCCCTGGAAAGTCGCAAACACGTGGTCACCGCCAACAAGGCGCTCATCGCCGAATACGGGACGGAGCTCTTCGCCAAGGCCCAGGCCAACAGCGTCCAGTTGAACTTCGAGGCCGCGGTCGCCGGGGCGGTGCCGGTGATCAAGGCGTTGCGGGAGAGTCTGGCGGGCAACCGCCTGGATCTGGTCTACGGCATTCTCAACGGAACCTGCAATTATATCCTCACGGAGATGCGGGAAAAGGGTCTTCCTTTCCATCAGGTGCTGGCGGATGCCCAGGACAAGGGGTTCGCCGAGTCCGATCCCTCCTTCGATGTGGACGGCATCGACGCGGCCCACAAACTGGCCATTCTCTCCGCCATCGCCTTCGGCACCCACCTGGACTTCTCCCGCATCTCCATGGAGGGGATCCGGCACGTTTCCGACGTGGATATCGCCTGGGCAGCGGAGATGGGGTATCGCATCAAGCTGTTGGCGCTTTCCCGCCTGCAGGAAGGGCTGCTGGAGTGCGCGGTGCGTCCGGTCATGGTGCCGGAGGGCTCCATGGTCGCCGCGGTGGAGGGGGTGTTCAACGCCGTTTTCGTGCGTGGGGATTTCGCCGGGACCACCATGTATCACGGACGCGGCGCGGGGGAACGTCCCACCGCCAGCGCGGTGGTGGCGGATCTGGCGGATCTGGCCCGCGACCTGCGTTCCGGCGCCCGGGCGCGGGTTCCCCCGCTGGGCCTCCCGGTGCATCATCTGCGCACCCTGCCCATCCAGAACGCCGCCCAACGCCATGGGATCTATTATCTGCGTCTGGCCGTGGCCGACCGTACAAACGTGTTACCAAGCAGCAATGCCTATCTGCTGTGGCACACGGACATCGTCGCTCATGGCGCGTCCATGACTGTTCCGGTGACTCCCCATTCTCCCTGGCGTCCTTACGTCGATGGCGTGGATTTTTTCTTGCATCGCTTCCGGGCCAGTGCCGAAGTTCGCCGCT
>JADGCR010000202.1 GCA_015228895.1 Magnetococcales bacterium | reverse complement strand
GAAGAGCTGGACATGGCCGACTTCTCCCCCCGCTTCGTCCACCAGAAACGGGCCCTGGAGTCCACCCATCCCCCGGCCCGACGACTGGCCGGAGACGGCTGGGCGCCCATCAATGAGGGACTGGACCGGGTGCGGGCCATGGCGGAGGCCACCCGCTGCATCGAATGCGGCTGCAACGCCCGCTTCGACTGCGACCTGCGTCAATACGCCTCTCATTACGGGGCCACGGAGAAACGGCTGGCCGGGGACAAGAGGGCATACCTGCCGGACACGCGCCACCCCCTGATCCGCATCGAGTCCGACAAGTGCATCACCTGCGGCTCCTGTGTCCGGGTCTGTTCGGAAGTGCGCGAGATCAACGCGTTAAGCTTCATCAACCGGGGCTTCGTCACCCGTGTTGGACCCAATTTCGACGATCCCCTCCAGGAGACCGGCTGCGACGCCTGCGGCATGTGCATCGACCTCTGCCCCACCGGCACCCTGTCGGCCAACACGGGCAAGGAGGCGGGTCCCTGGCTGTGGGAGTCGGTGGAGACCACCTGCACCCGTTGCAGCCGCGGTTGCGGTCTGACGCTGCATGTGGCGGAGGGCCGGGTGGTGAAGGTGGGAGCCATCGACCACGATCCGGTCAACGGCGCGGTGATCTGCGCGGAGGGTCGTTTCGCCTATCGCCTGATGCGCCCCCGGGCGGACAACGATCCCAACGCCCTGGCCGCGGCCCGCGCCCTGCTTGCCGGCGCGCGTCAGCCCGCCGTGGTGGTGGCGGCCCGCATCACGGTGGAGGAGAGCTACGCCGCGGCCCGTCTGGCGCGCCAATACCACGCGGGATTCCACTACGCCACCGGGGAACGGGTGACCGGGCCGCTTAAACCCCATGGCAAGATCCAGGGTGAGGCCAATGTCGCCCTGCTGAACCGGCTGGGTGCCCAGCCATGGCACCCGGACACCCCCGCCGATTGTCTGGTGCTGGTGAATCTCCCCGTGGCGACGGAACAGAAGGCCAGGGTCATCGCCGTGGGCTCCTGCTCTCCGGTGGAGTTGGCGGAGATCAACCTGGCCTGCGCCAACTCCCTGCAAAGCGACGGGGCCTTCCTGAACCGGGATGGGGAGCTGACCCTGCTGCAAAACGGTCTGCCGGACGACAGCGCCCGTTCCGGCTATGCCGTGCTGGCGGCCCTGGCCAACGAACCCTCCCTGGCGACACTCGCGGCGGTGCGCCGGGAACTGGCGGGCGAGGTCCCGGAGCTGGCGCCTCTGTTGACGCCGACCGTGCGCAGGGTTCTGCCCACCGGGTTGCCTCCCGCACGGGTTCCGGTGGCCGAGGATTGCCGGGAGGCGGCCTTTCGCCTATACATGCAGGAGCGGAATCTCCCTTGGACCTGATCTTTTAGGATGCCACGTCATGCACAGCTTTACAGAGGTCATTCGTTTCGCCATACGTCATGAAGAGGCGGAGGCGCAGTTCTACCGGGAGATGGCGGAACGCTCCAGAACCCCGGATCAAAAAGAGATCATGCTGGATCACGCCCGGCAGGAGGAGGATCACAAACGCCGTTTGTTGATCATCCTGGAAAACGACGTGCTGCCCATGGGAGAGCGTCGTTTCCCCGACCCGGATCTGAAACTGTCGGAATACCTGATGATCGGAGAGCACCCCACCGGTCAGATCGGGTATGAGGAGGCCCTGCTTCTGGCCGCCAAGCGAGAGAAAAAGGCGCACAAACTCTATCAAACCCTCGCGACCCAGGCCCAGGATCCGGTTCTCAAGGCGGCTTTGACCTTCCTGGCCGAGCAGGAAGCCAAACACGCCAACGCTCTGGAACAGGAGTATGACGACACTCAGCCATGAGGGATTGATGAACACGTTCACCTTCGTGACCTACCTGACCCGCGACATGGAGATGATGCCGGTCGGACTGTTGACACTGGCCCAACTGGCGCGGGAACGGGGCATGGAGGTGGACGTGATCGACCTCCCCCATCTCAAGGACGAGGATGCCCTGGTGGAGGCGTTGGCCAGGCGTCATCTGGTGGGGTTCAGCACCTTGTGCACCACCTTTCACCGTTCCCTGCGATTGGCGGACAAGGTGAAGGCGCGCAACCCCGCCGTGACCGTGGTGATGGGGGGACCACAGGCTTCGGCGGTGGCGGTTCCGTTGCTGCACAGGCATGCCTGCGTGGACCTGGTGTTCCGGGGCGAGGCGGAAGCGGGGTGGTCCGCTTTTCTGGAGGGCGTGGAACTGTCGCGGATTCCGGGGCTGGTCCGCCGCGGGACGGGCGGGGTGCTGGAGACCCCCCCACCCCCTTTGCTGATGGAGCTGGACCGCCTGCCGCTGCCCGCCTTCGACATCTATCCCCCCACGGGCTTGACCGTGCCACTGGAGACGGGACGGGGCTGTCCTTTCGGCTGCACCTTCTGCTCCACCAATCGTTATTTCTCCCGCCGGTTTCGCGCCAAGAGTCCGCAACGCATCCTGCTGGAGATGGATCGCCTGCACGCCCTTTACGGGGTGCGGGTTTTTGACCTCATCGAGGACTCCTTCACCACCAACCGGCGCAAGATCCTGGCTTTCTGCGACGCCATCGGCGCCCATCCCGAACGCTACACCTGGCACATCAGCGCCCGTCCCGACCAGGTGGACGAGACGCTTCTGCAGCGTCTGCGGAACGCCGGCTGTCGAGGCGTCTATTTCGGCGTGGAGACCGGCTCCCAACGGATGCAAAAAGTGATCCGCAAAAAACTGCGGGTGACCCGGGCCGCGGAGAACATCGCCCTGACCCGACGGCATGGACTGGCGGTCACGGCTTCGTTCGTGGTCGGCTTTCCCGATGAGGCCCCGGAGGATCTGCGCGCCACCCTGCGTCTTTTCGGCACCTTGTCGGCCCACCGGGAGATGGTGTTGCAGATGCATCTTCTGTCGCCGCTGGCCGGGTCGGCCCTGGTGGCCGCCAACCTGCCCATGGCATACGACGGCATGCCGACGGATTTCAACGACCTGGAGGACGGCTGGGATCAGACGGCCAGGGAGCGATTCCAGGGAGACCGGGAGCTGTTTCCCCATCTCCACCATTTCTCCGGAACCCGGGTGCCCAGGGAGCGTTATCTGTTCCTGACCTATATGCTGCAGCTTGGGGGCTGGTTTTTCCCCAATTTTCTGCATGGGGCTTTTGTCCGGCGCCGGGAGGCGTGGATCGACCATCTGCTGGGGACGCCCATTCCCCCGGAGATGGTGCGGGATCCGTCCTTTCCAACTCCCATGGCCATTTGGAGCGAACGGGCATACAGGGTATGCGCCGGTTTCGCCCGGAACGCGGACCTGCCGGGGTTGCAGGAGATTTTGGCCTATGACCGGGCCTACAGCCGGGTGAGTCACCTCCCGCAGGAGCCACCCACCCTGGTGATGCTGCCCCGCGCCCTGTCCAGACGCAATCCGGGGCGTCTGCTGCCACCGGACCTCCTCGACGCCTGGCGGGAGGTGACCGGCTTCATGGTGAGCAGGGACGCCTCCGGTGGGATGGATCTGTCGTTGCAATTGAGCGCGGCGGAGATGGAGGCGCGCTTGCGGGAGATCTGTGACGGCTGCGGGGAGTGTTGTCTGGATGACGATGGCCTGATGTGCGGTATCGAGGAGTGGGACGTGATCGAGCGGTTTCTGGAGCGTCATCACCAGCAGGTGCCCCGGATCACCCCTTCGGCCTGGCAGGGCCTGATGTTGGAAACGGGATATCGGTATCTGGCCCAACCCCTTGAGGCTCCCCCCACGCTGCACGCCACCCATGAGGCGGCCAGGGAGGCGGCGGGTGTCCAGGGTTGGGTGCGGCACGCCTGCGCCCACCTGGAGTTGCACGGGGAGCGGTGGCGTTGCGCCATACAGGAGGTGAAACCGGCGGAGTGTGTGGCCTACCCCTACCGCCCCATGGGGGACGGGGAGCGGCAATGGCATCTGGAACCGGTGGAGGGGGGATTGAAGGGACGCTGCGACCTGTCGATGCTGTTGCGGGAGAAGACCATCTTTCGACAGCAGTATCTGCGCTGGGCCATGATCCGCATGGGCGCGGATTCCGGCGCCGAGGCGTTGGGACGGTTGCACGCGGAGAGGGACAAGGATCAGGAGCGCCGCGCATGACCACCCTGCGGAGTCTCCCCGGCTGGCTGCTGCTCCTGTCTCTCCTGGCCGGATGCGCCACCACCGGAGCGGGACAAAAGGGGGGTGTGGTGGCCGGGCGGGGAGGAGGGATCGTCTTTTCGGACATGCTGCGCTGGTGATCCCGATGGATGCATACGGGGTTCTCCGTTGACTGCTCGCGCAAACCGCACCATTATACCGGGACGAAAAGTCCGTCCGGAATCGGGCAACCCATTTGGGCAGTTTTGTCAATACAATGAAAAATCAACCGATTACTGATAATCTCACGGAACGGGGGGCCTGGTCATGACGGTCAGGATCCAGCAAAAGATCGTCGGGATCGACGTGGTGAGCGGAAAAAAGGGGGACGGTGTGGTTGA
>JADGCR010000201.1 GCA_015228895.1 Magnetococcales bacterium | reverse complement strand
TTGTGATGAGAGGTTTGTCCCCTTGAAAACAATTATGAATGGCCACGTTCCCAAAACGGCCACGGCCCGGACGATGCCCTGCCCGGAGGGGACTCCGTGGGGCAGTCATCGAAACGGAAACCCGGCCAGGAGGTTGCGACAAAAACCCCCATCGGATCGTAAAGGATCGCTACGGCCTCAAAGCAACCTTGGGCAAGACAGGAATACGACTGGAACGGCCAACGACAGATTATCCCCAGGGGGTAGCGGCAGGAGCCGCGCCTGCGGGAAGGTCCCGGGCGGGAGAGAGATTCGGTGGGAAGGATAGCGGGGGTCGGAACGGCCCTCGGAACGGTCTCACCGGCTCACGCCGCACCAGAACAATGACTGTGAGTGTCCATATATCCTCCGGTTGAAGGTGGCAACCTGCACGTTGCAAACTGCCATTGCTCGACCACGGCAGTGTTGTAGGTTGCAATTTCCCGATCATGCGATATCGGATTCATCCAAGTCAAGGCAAAAAAAGTGGGACTATGGCGGCTATTTTTCCCATTCGCAAGTGGGAAAGGGCGGTGATTTACACGAGCATTATGCACATTGCAATTTGCCTTGAACTCCTGCCGCCAAAAGCTCACAATTTTCCTATTTCTTCGCGAAACGTCAATTGCCTGAGAGGTTGTCGAACCATGGGTCACATCACGTCGTCGAACGCCGGCCCGGTCAAATCCCTGCTGCTGACCACAGACGGTTCCGAGTACAGTCGAGGCACGGAGCGGGTGGCCATCGACATGGCCAGACAACATGGTTCGCATGTTTATGCTTTGCGCCTGCTCATGTCTTCGAGCGGAACGGACGACGCCCTTCTGGAAGCGGAGGAGATTGCCCGGCAGATGGAGCAGCTTCAGGAGAGCTGCGCCGCGCATCATATTCCCTTCACACCGCTGACCCGTTCGGCGACGGATCCGGCCAAGGGTATTCTGGAGGTGGCTGCCGAGACGGAGACCGAGTTGATCGTGGTCGGGCGGCGGGGGCGGCGGGGTTTGGCGCGTCACAAGGTGGGTGAGGCCACCACCACCATTCTGGAGGAGGCGGCCTGTCCGGTTCTGGTGGTGCCGCGTCTGGTTTCCATCTGGAGCAACGGGGTGTTGGCCGTCACCACGGCTTCCGAGTCCGCCGCGCCGCGTGCCGCAGCCCGCATGGCGATACATGCCGTGGTGCCCATGACGTGTTTGATGGTGATTGACGAGGATGCGGAGGATGCGGCTCGGGAGGAGGCCAATCGACTGCTGGCCATTCAGGTGGAAGAGGCGGAAAAAATGGGTCTGGCCGCTGCGGGGGTTCTGCAGGCGGGAGCCTTTGATGAAACCGCCATGGATCTGGCCCGGCAGCGTTCGGCGGATTTGTTGGTGTGTGACTATTTTGATGACCGCTCCCTGTTGGAGAAGTTGTTTCACCCCAGTTCGCTGATCAAGCTGATCGGGCAGGCGCACTGTCCCGTCCTGGTGGTCAAATAATGAATACGGGGGTCCGGGGGGGATTATCCCCCCCGGCAGGGTTCGGGGCAGCGCCCCGAGGTGTTGACCTGGCCTTTGGCGGGTCGAAGCCCTGAAAGAAAGCGCACCAACCCGGCCCACCGCACAATCCTGTTGAACACTTCGACCCGCCGGAGAGGGCACGGGGAGGGACTCATCCTCCCCATCCTTTTGAAACACGCCAACTCATCCCCGGTTTGGACTTTCAGAAAAAAGAACCTCCCCTCTCCGAACAGCCCCGGCTTTGTCCTGGTGGGGCGTTCAGGATGGGGAGGATGAGGCCCTCCCCTAACCCCCTCCAGGCGGGTCGAAGTGGTGACGGGGTTCGGCAGCGGTGCGACGTTGGGAATTTCACCCTTTGGCTTCGACCCGCCACGTCAACGGCTAAAACCCTGGGGCTCCGCCCCAGACCCCGCCAGGGGGGATAATCCCCCCCCCGGACCCCCGTATTAATTTAACTACAACCCGTACAGCGCGTTGGCCACCAGGAAGTAGGTGCCAACGCCCAGGAGGTCGATCGCCGTCAGGACAAACGGCCCCGAAGCCACCGCCGGATCGGCGCCGATCCTCTGGAAAAACAACGGCAGACTCGCCGCCAACATGGCCGCCATGGTCATATTGAGCAGTATGGTCGCCACCAGCGTCTGACTCAATGCCAAGTCGCGATAAAACACATAAGCAATCACACCCAGCAAGACCCCGTAAAACCCTCCCAACAACAACCCCACCCGCAGCTCCTTGAGCAGCAAAGGCAATAGCTGATTGAGTTTCACCGCACCCGTGGCCAACCCCCGCACCGCCACCGTGGCCGCCACATTGCCCACATTGCCGGCCATGCCCAGAATAATCGGCAGAAAGGCCCCCAAGGCCAACACCTTGCTCAAGGTGGTCTCGAAAGAGTTGATCACCAGACTGGCCCCCAGCCCCCCCACGAAGGCGGCGATCAGCCAGGGCAGCCGGATGCGGAAAATCTTGAAGGCCGAGGTGGCCAGGATTTCCGAACTGCTGGTCCCGGCGTGCTTCAACACCTCGTCGGTCACCTCCTGCTCCAAAACCCCGATCACATCATCCACCGTCACCAGCCCGACCAGAACCCCCTGTTCATCCACGACCGGCACGGCCAGCAGCCGGTATCGCCGGGCGATTTCCGCCACCTCGTCCTGGGGTGAGCTGGTGCGCACCTTGACCACCCGCCGGTTCATCATCTGCGCCAGGGTATATTCCGGCTTGGCCAGCAGCAGCTGCCGCAGCGAACTCACTCCCGACAACCGCCCCCCCTCGGCCACCACAGACAGATAGAAAACCATCTCGTAAGTCGGCAGATTGCGCACCGACTCGATGGCATTTTGCACGGTCGTGGCTTCGTTCAGGGCGAAGAACTGCGTCGTCATCAACCCGCCCGCCGTATCGGGATGATACTGCAGCAGGTTCTCCACGTCCTTCTGGGCCTCCTTGTTGAGGCTCTCCAACAGACGTTGAGCCAGCTCGGCATCCAGATGGCCGAACAGATCGGTGCGGGCATCCGGCGCCATCTTTTCCAGAATGGGAATGATTTTTTGCATCTCCCCGTCCTTCAGAATCTCGTTCTGCAGGGAGACGCTCACCTCTTTGAGTACGGAAGCGGCCGTGGCTGAGGCTGGAATAAGATAGAAGATTTTGGCCGCATCATCCTCGGGAAAGTGGTCCAGAATCTGAGCCATATCCGCCGGGAGCGTCTTGCCAAGAATCTTTTGTAATGGAGTAAAGGATTGTTTATTATATAATCGGCTAATGGTTTGAGCAAACATCTCAATCTGCGTGCGTTCGCTGCCCTTTCGAGTCTCTCCATCGGTACTGATCATCATTCCACTCATGGCAAGCCTCTCTCTCTCGCTAAAGAAACAGCCAATCGTTTGCCGTCGAAGCGACAAACCCGGTATGCAGGCAATTGACGAACGGTTGGGGAATCGAGTCGGGACGACCCATCCGGAGGCGCGCGACCGGCGTCCCGGATAAGGGGAGTCAATCAGGGCTTTTCATGGCAAAATGCAAAATAACCACAGCAAGCCGGGGTGCATTATGCTCCCAGAAGGGGAAATTGGACAGGTATATCCGTCGGATGGGCGAAAAAAGAAGGGAGGGGCGGCACGCCCCCCACTCGAACCACCTCAGCGCAGCAGGCGCAGTCGCACCCCGATTTTGGCCGCCAGATCGGCCAGATCGCCGATCCATCGCAACAGGTGGTACCAGAAGACCACCGTGGTGGGTTTATGATCATCCTCGTGCAGAAAGAGATCCCGCGCCAGATCGCGCACCATGGCGGCGGCCTCCTTTTCGGTTTGGCTCAAACGGGCCACCCGCTCCATCACATCCTTCGACTCCCGCCCTCCGAAGCCCATCTCCACCAGCTGTTCCATCTCGCCCTGGATGTCGAACACCTGCTCGCAGGCGGCAACCCCCTTGTTGGCCAGGGCGATGAGGGAGTCGGCCATCACCGGCAGCATCTCCATCTCCCGCACCAGGATGAATCCGGCAATCTCCTGGGACTTGTCGGCGATATCGTCCTGAAGTTCCCAGATCTCCAGGAGATCCCGACGATCCACCGGCATGAAGACGCTCTTGTGCAGCCGGTTGCGCATCTCGTTTTCCAGCGAGTCGGCCTCCGCCTCCAAGGCATCGATGCGGGCCACCAATTCACCGCACCGCGCCGTATCCCGGTTCTTCATCGCCTCCAGAAGCTCCGGCACCAGACGAGCGCAGGCAATCACCGTCTGCATATGGTGGCGCAACGGTTTGCACGGCGACTTGCCAAACAGCGTGGTAAACGGGCTGGTCCCCATAAAAGCTCCCTCTTCGGCCTGGAATGTCAGGAAGATGTCAGCATCTTCCAGTATCCTGTAAGGTTTTTGTAAATCTCTCCCTTGCGTCCCCCGCCAGATTTGTCACAATTTGCACCGCACAATCAAGTGCTGTCCATTTGCTCTCCTTTTTTCGGCGCCCTCCGTCCTTCGGGAGATTGC
>JADGCR010000200.1 GCA_015228895.1 Magnetococcales bacterium | reverse complement strand
CCCTGCGCTGCGCCCTGGAGCAGGCGGGATCGCTGGATACCCTCCCGTGGCGCGTCCGGGACATTCTGGAGGGGGGCTGGATGATCGCCGCCCAGAAAAACCGTTCCCTGCGCTGGGAGGTGGACCGGATCAAACGGGCCTTCCATGGCACGGGGCTGCCGGTGATTCTTCTCAAGGGGGCGGCCTATGAGCTGCTGAACCTCCCCCTGGCCAGGGGACGACTGGTGGCGGACGTGGACATCCTGCTCCCGCTGGCCGACCTCCCCCTGGCCGAGGCGTGTCTGCACGCCCACGGCTGGCAGACCACCAAGCCGGACCCCTACGATCAACGCTATTACCGGGAGTGGATGCACGAACTGCCCCCCATGCGCCATCGGCAGCGGTTGACCGAGCTGGACCTGCATCACACCATTCTCCCCCGTTCGGGACGGCTGCGACCCGATGCCGCGCGCCTGCTGGCGGCGGTGGTGCCGGTGCCCGGCCTGACCGGAGTGTGGACCCTGTCCCCCATGGACAGGATTCTCCACGCCGCGAGCCAACTGTTTTATGACAGCGATTTCGGACCGGGCGGTCTGCGGGATCTGCTGGATCTGGACGCCCTGCTGCGCCCTGATGACCGGACGGAGGATTTTGGCACCCTTCTGGTGGCGCGGGCCGAGGCGCTGGAACTGCTGCGCCCCCTTTATTACGCCCTGTTTTTTCTGGAATCCCTCTGTCAGACCCCGGTGCCGGTCCGCTGCGGGGCGTTGACCGGCAAAAAAAACGCGCCGGGGTGGCTGGCGATGACGGCAATGGGGTGGCTGGTGCCAAGGGCCCTGCTGCCGCTCCACCCGGACCGGAGACGGGATGGCCCGGGGGCGGGGTTCGCCCGTTGGTGTCTGTATCTGCGCGCCCACTGGTTGCGCATGCCGCCTGGATTGTTGCTGAGGCATTTGGCCAGAAAATGGGCCAGAAAATGGAGTTTCCATGTGTGGCATCGTCGGACTGTTTGATTGCCGGGAGACCCGGCCCGTGGCACCGTCACTGTTGACCCGGATGAACGACGCCCTGGCCCATCGGGGACCGGACGGGGCGGAGATCCGCGTGGAGCCGGGCCTGGGTCTGGGTCATCGCCGTCTGGCCATCATCGACCTCGAAGGGGGACACCAGCCCATGAGCAACGAGGATGGCTCGGTGCTCCTGGTCTTCAACGGGGAGATCTACAATTTCCAGGAGCTCTACCGGGAACTGGTGGCGCTGGGTCACCAATTCAAGACCCGCTCGGACACGGAAGTGATCGTCCACGCCTGGGAGGCCTGGGGGGTGGCGTGTGTGCAACGTTTGCGGGGCATGTTCGCCTTCGCCCTGTGGGACCGGCGGGGGGATGCCCTGTTTCTGGCCAGGGACCGCCTGGGAATGAAACCCCTGTATTACGCGCTGCTCCCGGATGGCTGGCTGGGTTTCGCCTCGGAACCCGTCGGCCTGACCACCTGGCGCCCCGGGGCCTGGAAAATCGCGCCCCGGGCGGTGGCCTCCTATTTCGCCCTGGGGTATGTCCCGGACCCGGAGGTCATTTTTGCCGGTGTCGCCAAACTGGCGCCCGGATGTCGGCTGTTGGTGCGCCGTGGCCACCCCCTCCCCCCGCAGGACCGCTACTGGGATCTGACCTTCGCCCCCGGCCCCCCCCTTTCCCCCCGTGACGCGGCGATGGAGCTGCTGGAGCGGCTGCGGGATTCGGTGCGGCTGCACATGATCGCGGATGTCCCGGTGGGGAGTTTCCTCTCCGGGGGGATCGACTCCTCGGCGGTTGCGCTGCTCATGGCCCAATGCGCCACGGAGCCACCGGAGGCGTGCACGGTTTCCTTCGGGGATCCCGCGCTGGACGAATCGGTTTACGCCTCCCTGGTGGCCGAACGGTATGGCTTGCGCCACCATATCGAGAAGGCGGAACCGGAGCGGTTCGATCTGCTGGACACCCTGGCGCGTCACTACGGCGAACCCTTCGCCGACCCCTCCGCCCTGCCCACCTGGCTGGTCTGCGCTCTGGCCCGCCGCCACACCAAGGTGGTGCTCTCCGGGGATGGGGGGGATGAAAGTCTGGCCGGCTATGAACGCTATCGCTTCTTTCTGGCGGAGGAGCGGGTGCGCGCCCTGCTGCCCGATTGGGTGCGCCGCACGGTTTTCGCCCCACTGGGGGCGTGGTATCCCCGTTTGGACCGCGCGCCCCGCTGGCTGCGCGCCCGCTCCACGTTGCAATCCCTGGCGCGGGACCGGGTGGGGGGATATTTCCAGGGGGTGGCCATCCTGCGTGACGACCTGCGCCGACAGCTTTTCACCCCGAAGATGCAGCGCGCGTTGCAGGGGTTCCGGGCCGAGGAGACGTTCGAGACCTATGCCGCCACCGCCCCGGACCATCCCCTGTCCCGGATGCAGTATCTGGATTTCAAGAGCTTCCTGGCGGGCCGGGTGCTGGTCAAGGTGGACCGGGCCAGCATGGCCCACGGCCTGGAGGTGCGGGCCCCGCTGCTGGATTATCCCCTGGTGGAGTGGCTCGCCGGGCTGCCCCCGGAATACAAACTGTACCGGGGGTCGGGCAAACACCTCCTGAAGGAGGGATTGCGTCCCTGGTTGCCCGCCGCGATTCTGGAGCGTCCCAAACAGGGGTTCAACCTCCCGCTGGCGGCCTGGCTGCGGGGTCCCCTGGCCGGACGTGCCAGGGAGCGGATTCTGGGGGAGACCCTGGCGGAAACCGGCTGGTTCAATCCCGCGTTTCTGACGCGCATGGTGGACGATCACCAGGCAGGACGACGGGATTTTTCCACGGCATTATGGGCGTTGTTGATGTTCGAGGCTTTTTTGCGTCAAATGAACGCCGATGATCGCTTTCCTTTGCCTCCATGAGCGAAATCCCGTAACATAGGATGTTGCTTTCTAAATCAATGCCTGAGACGGAAAGGGCTCTCTCCATGGATGCAGATCAGATCAATCCGGCCATGATGCCAGCCATGCGTGGGAAATCCGGCGTCATTCGCAAGCGCAGCCTGCTGTTTCCCCTGGTGGGACTGCTGGTTTTGACCGTCCTTTCCACCATGGGGGTCGGATATTTCATCAACTATCCGTTTCTGTATCAATCCCTTCACAATACGGCGCGGATCGAACACGAGGCCCAGGCGGCCCAGATCGGTTTTCTTCTGGAGCACGAGACCAGTTCCCTGATCCAGTTGGCCCATGTCGTCTCCCGCGACGGGGAGCTGCAGGAGGCTTTCAACTATCACGAACAGGATTTCAACCGCCTGATGCGCAAGCTGCTGTTTCTGGCGGAAACCATTCGAGGCGTGAATTTCTTCGGGGTGATCGATACCGCCGGCAAGACCCTGTACAGCACCAGCGACGCCAGTTCCGAGACGGTTTTCCCCCAGGAGGCGATCCAGAAGACCCTCAAGGGGGGTGGCAATCTCATCAGCGCCAACCTCAAGGGGGAGTGGGCGTTGTTGGCCATGGCACCCATCATGATCAACAGAAAGACGGTGGGGGTGCTGGTCCTGGGTGACTGGATCAACAAGGATCTGGCGCAACGACTGGCTCCCAAGGGCTCTCTGGGGATCGCCTTCGGAGCGCCCGACAAGACCCTGACCAGCTCCTTCGACCTCAAGGCGTGGCCCACCATCGACCCCGCTCTGGTGCAAAGTTGCAGCGCCGACACCCGGCCCAACACCATCATGGATGAAGATGCCCGGAGGGGACTCTATTTTTCCCCCATCCAAATCGAGAACACCCCGTTCTGCCTGATCCTGCCGCTGGATCTGAATTCCGTCCACCAGACGTTGCGGAACCACTCCATCCGTCTGGGATGGTCTTCGGTGATCATCATCTTCATGATTCTGCTGCTTGGCTTGACCATGCATTTCCTGATTCTGCAACCCCTGCACCGGCTGCGCAACAAGGCGTTGATCCTGGTGGAGGTGTGTTCCAACGAAAAATTCCAGCTGCCGGACAACATGACCACCCAGATCGGCAACGAGATCCAGGTTCTGGACCAGGCATTCGAGACCGCCTCCACGGCCATATACTCCTATATCGGCGAGTTGAGCCACCAAAAGGAGCACTTCAAGGACATGGCCATCCGGGACCCCCTGACCGGACTGGGCAACCGCAGGTTGTTCAACCAGCTGGTGGACAAGGCCATGGCTTTCTGTCAACGCTACCACCGGAGCATGGCGGTGATGTATCTGGACCTGGATCATTTCAAGCCGGTCAACGACACCATGGGACACGACATCGGGGATCTGTTGCTCAAGGAGGTGGCGGACCGCCTGAAACAGGCGTTGCGGGATACCGACGTGGTCTTTCGCCTGGGTGGGGACGAATTCGCCGCCCTGCTGCCGGAGTGCGCCGGCGGGGAACTGGCCCGCCTGCTGGGGGAACGTCTGATCCAGGAGGTGGCCCGTCCTTATCAACTGAAAGATCATGACTGCGTGATCGGCGTGAGCGTGGGCGTCTCTTTGTACCCGGATCACGCCGACTCTTTGGAAACGCTGCTCAAGAACGCCGATTTGTCCCTGTACGCCGCCAAGGATGCCGGGCGCGGGG
>JADGCR010000001.1 GCA_015228895.1 Magnetococcales bacterium | reverse complement strand
GCCGGATGGCCAGGGGGTAATCGGTCACCGATCCCTGCGAAAAGACCTGCCGGTAGCCGCGCCGCGCCTGTTCGGGCGCGGTGAAGTAATCGGCGAAGTCGCTGCCGATCAGCAGATACCGGTCCACGCCGGTGACCAGTTCCGTGGCGGTGTTGACATCGGTGATCTTGCCCTCGGCGCTGATCGTCACCAGTGGGTCCAGGCTGGCCTCGATCAGGCTGCGGGAGTATTGATAGGCGGATTCGGCCTGCATTTTCGCCTCGGCCAGGATCACCTCGGCCTGGTGGCGTTGGGTGATGTCCCGCAGGATGCCATCGATGGAGATCAGCTTGCCCTGATCATCGTAGGTGGGTGTGGTGCGCTGTTCGGTCCAGAGGATGGTTTGATCCTTGCGAATCCAGCGCAGCACCAGGGTCTGGGTGAAACTCTCCTCGACCCGTTCCAGCAGATGGTGGTCCTCCGGATGGATCAACCTGGTCCCCATCTGGGGGTCCGCGTAGAACGCTTCCGGAGGGTAGCCGGTCAGCCTGGTGACGGAGGGGCTGATGAATTCGAAACCCGGTGGGTCGAACCGGTAGTGGTAGATGAGATCCTGCGCCCGTTCCGCCAGCATGCGAAAGCGCATCTCGCTCTGGTGCAGGGCTTTTTCCGTCAATTTGCGCGCCGAGATGTCCTCTTTCACGGCCATGAAACCGGTGATCCGGCCCGCGGAATCCAGCATGGGGGTGATGAGGACGTTTTCCCAGTAATGCTCCCCGCTTTTCCGTTTGTTGAAGAACTCGCCGCGCCACTCCGCGCCGGAGGTGATCTGTCGCCAAAGCTGTTGATACTCCTCCCGGGTGGTCATGCCCGACTTGAACAGGCGGGGATTCTGTCCCAGCAACTCCTCGCGGGTATAGCCGGTCACCTGGGTGCATCTGTGGTTGACGTATTGGATCTTGCCCTCCACGTCGGTGATCACGATGGAGACCGGGCTTTGTTCCACCGCCTGGGAGAGTCGGCGCAGATGCTCCTCCTGATCTTTGCGCCGGGTGATGTCCTCTATGGCGGCCAGGAAGAAATCCGGTTCGTCCCCGGCCCCCGAAATCAGCGTGACGGTCACGCTGCCCCAGACCGTCGCCCCGCTCTTGGTGAAATAACGCTTCTCCAGATGAAAGGAGGGGAGGGTCCCGGCGCGCAGCGCCTGCAACTGCACCAGATTGCGCGCCATGTCGTCCGGGTGGGAGATGAGGGAGATCGGGCAGTTGGTCAACTCCTGCCGGGTATAGCCCAACAGGGCGCAGAAGGTGACGTTGGCCTCCAGGATGACCCCTTGCATGTCGGCGCGCACCATGCCCACCCCGATATTGTCCACCATGGTGCGAAACCTGGTTTCGCTTTGGTGCAAACGCAGCAGGGTGCGTTCCTGGGTCTGGCGCAGTTGGAACAGGTCGAGAAACACCTGCACCTTGGCCAACAATATGGGTTCCTCGAACGGTTTCTCCAGGTAGTCCACCGCCCCGACCGCGTAGCCCCGCAGTTGATGATGCCGATCCTTGAAGGCGGCTGTGAGGAAGATGATGGGAACATGACGGGTGTGCTTGAAACGACGGGCCATTTCCGCCACTTCATAGCCATCCATGCCGGGCATCTCCACATCCAGCAGCATCAAGGCGAATTCGTGCTCCAGCAGCAGTTCCAACGCCTTGTGACCGGAATCCGCCTCGATCACCCGGGTCGGCAGGGCGTGGAGCAGTCTCCGCATGGCCAGCAGATTGGCGGGCCGGTCATCCACGATGAGGATTTTGGTCGATGTCGCGTTCATGACGGTTCATCCCTCCGGTTTGCCGGGCGAACCGGACAACAGGCACCGTTCCAGGGCCTGCCAAAGGGTTGCCATTTCGACCGGTTTCGCCAGACAGTCATCCGCGCCCGCCGCCAGACATTTCTCCTGGTCCTCCGGCATGGCCAGGGCGGTCAAGGCCAGGATGGGGAGATGACGAAAACGGGGGTCCGTGCGGATTCTGCGTATGGTTTCGTATCCGTCCATGTCGGGCATGCGCATGTCCATCAGAATGGCGTCCACTTCCGGGTGCGTCTCCAGTGTCTTGAGAGCCTTCAGGCCGTTGGATGCCAGGAGCACATTTTCCACGCGCGTCTGCAAACCCTTGGCGACCGAGTAGGCGGTGCGCATGTCGTCTTCTGCCACCAGCAGGGTTGCGGGATGACCGTTGACCATCAGTGGGGTCGTCGTCTCCCGCGTGGCGTCGGAAGGCGCCCCGCTCACCGGGGCGATCGGCGCGGCCGGCTTCTGTTGGGGCTGGAGCCATTGCTGCAAGGTCATGAAGAGGTGTTCGACCCGGATCGGCTTGACGATATAATCGTTGGCGCCCACCTCCAGACAACGTTCCCGATCACCGGCCATGGCCTTGGCGGTCAGGGCCACGATGGGCAGAGCGATCCCGACGGGCAGCAGTCGTATGGCCTGAATCGCCTGGAATCCATCCATGACGGGCATCATGATATCCATCAAAACCATGTCAATGGAAGGGTTGGCATGCAAATGGCGCAACGCCTCCGTTCCATTGGCGGCGACCAGGACGGTCTTGACCCGGTCCGCCAGCATGGTCTTCAGGGCGAAGCGGTTGTGCGCGTCGTCGTCCACCACCAGCACGGTGGCCCAGGGGGCGTGGAATGCCACGGGCGGAGGCGGTTCGGTCTCCCGATCGGATGGGACGACGGAGGCGTGTTCGGGCAGCAACAGGGTGAAGGTGCTGCCTCGATCCTCCTGACTTTCCACCTGGATGGTCCCCTGCAGCAGCCTGGCAAACTTCCGGGAGATGGAGAGTCCCAGCCCGGTGCCGCCGTATTTGCGACTCGTGGCCCCGTCTCCCTGGCGGAAGGTCTCGAAGATCAACTCCAGCTTGTCGACGGGAATGCCGATGCCGGTGTCGGCGACGCCGAAGGCGATCCACTCCGACTGGCGGAAAACGCGTACCCGCACCCCCCCGGAGTCGGTGAACTTGAGGGCGTTGGCAATCAGGTTGCGCAGAATCTGTTCCAGCCTGGCCTCGTCCGTGGTGAGAGCGTGGGGTAGGTCCGGGGCCAGCTCGGTCTCCAGGGTCAGCCCCTTGTTCCGGGCGACGGGCGCGAACTGACTGCGCAGCCCCTCCAGTAGACGGGGGAGGGAGAGTGGCTCCAGCCGGAGTTCCATGCGTCCGGCCTCGACTTTGGAAAGATCGAGGATATCGTTGATCATGTGCAGCAGATCCGTGCCGCTTTCATGGATGACCCGCGCCGATTCCCGCTGCTCCGCGGTGAGATTCTCCGCGTTGCCCAGCAGGCGGGAGAGGATCAACAGACTGTTCAGGGGGGTGCGCAACTCGTGGGACATGTTGGCCAGGAATTCGGACTTGGCCCGATTGGCCGATTCCGCCGCATCCCGTGCCTGCACCATCACGGTTTCGATCTGCTTTTGCAACGTGATGTCCCGCAGGGTTCCCGACACGCCCAGAGTCCTTCCTTCCTCGTCGCTTTGCAACACGGCGTACACCTCGACCCACACCGGCCTGCCGGAGTGATGGAGACCGTTGAAGGCGTCCCGCAGGCTCGTCTGCGTTCCGTCGATCAACTGCCGGAACCGCTCTCCCGCCCGTGTCCGGTCGTCGGGATGCAGATAGTCGATGAAATGGCTGCCCAGGGAGTCCTGCACCGTGTGGCCGCTGACCTCCTCCCAGGCCGGATTGAGAAAACGCCAGTTGCCCTGGAGATCAAGCTGGAAGATGACATCCTTGATGTTCTCCACCATGCGACGATAACGAACATCCGCCTTGTTCAACTCTTTGGCGATCTCCCGCGCCTGGAGTTGAATGCGCTCCTTTTGCCCGGAAAGGGAGAGGACGATCACGAACAACAGCAGGTCCACCATCATGCCCAACAGGGCGACGATCAGGGGCTGGTTGCTCTCCATCTCCTGTTCGAAGGAGGGATGACTGGCGAAATGGACATGCCAGGTGCGTCCGGGCAGGTCCAGCAGGGAGGTGTTGGTATGACGGGGAGGGGTTGACCTGGGAGGCTGTCTTGTCGCGTCTTGGGTGGAATGGAGCAGCTGCTCCCGGCTGGACTCCGTGCCATCGAAGATCGCGAAATCCAGATTCGGGACCCCATGCCCCAGTATGCCTTCCATCAGGTCCCGAATGCGGAACGGACTGTAGACGAAACCGATCAACGCATCCCTCCGCTCCTGGATGGTGGCGATGGGGAGGCCGGACCTGTAGACCGGCAGATACATGAGGAATCCGGTCTGCACGTCCTGGTGGGTCTCCTGCACCAGCGTCACCCGGCCCGAAAGGGTGGGCACTCCGCTGTCCCTGGCCTGTTCCATGGCCGCGCGGCGGACCTTTTCGGAAAACATGTCATAGCCGAAGGCCCGCAGATTGCGACCGATGAAGGGTTCCAGATAGATGATGGCGCTGTATTGGGAACGCTCTCCCTCCGGGTGGATGGAAAACGCGTCGAATCCCTCCTTGCGGATGCGTTCCGTGAACGCCTCCTTTTCATCGGGAGGGATCATGCGGGCAAAGCCGATCCCCTGAATGCCCGGCCAGTAGGTGTCGATTTGCAGGGTGGTCACATAGTTGTGCCAACCGCTCCGCGTCACCTCATCGGAGGCGTTGAACAGTCCGACCCCGCCACGCAACACCTGCTCATACTCCCGCATCCGCTTCTGGATGGCCAAACGGGCCTCCTCCACCCTGAAATCGAAACGATCCTGACTCCGTTTTTCCGCATAGAGGTTGGAAAAGTGCCAGGCCAGGATGGTCAGGACCACCGAGGTGGCCAGGATGATCCATCCCGTCACCCTGTGATGCAACAACTGAAGAGGAGAGATCACGGAAATACGCGCCCGCGCGCGCCACAACGACAGGATTCCACCCCCAACCGCCAGCAGGGTCGCCACCAGCCACCAGGAGGGAGCGTTTTCCCGGGGGGGCTGGGATTGCCGTCCGTACCAGAATTGGAATTTCTCCCGGTACTGGGTGGAGCGGGTGATGTCCTGCAGGGCGGCGTTGATCTCTGACAGCAGCGGGGCGTTCTCCCGGCCCACCACCATGCCCCGTTTCAACTCCATGAAAGGGTGTCCGACCGGTTTGATGGCTTGCCTCATGCCCATGGACTCCGCCTTGTGGGTGACCACCGGTTGGGGAGCGATCAGAAGATCCACCGTGCCGTTGACCAACTGAAACAGGGCGTTTTCCAGATTGTGGGTGGGAATCAGATTGACGCCGGGCTGTCGGTGGAGCTTCTGGAAGGCCGCGCCCTGCCGGACGACCCCCACCCGGCGTCCTTCCAGGTGGGCGCAGTCGCGGGTCTCCTGGTTGTCGTGACGCACGAAACAGGAGACTGGCAGGAGTTCCAGCACGTCGGAAAACAGGAATTCCCGCGCCATTGCGTCGCTGAGGCCCATGTTGGGGATGATGTCGGCCCGCTTGTCCCGTAGGGCGCCCGCGGCCTCCTCCCAGTTTTCCACCACCAGATAGTGGACATGCCAGGAGGCCCTGCGCGCCACCTCCGTCAAAACATCGATGGCGAATCCGAACGGGTTGCCCTGCGCGTCGATATGATACAATGGAGGGAAGTCCCG
Organism: Magnetococcales bacterium; assembly: GCA_015228895.1. Next base: position 38,168 of record JADGCR010000001.1, on the reverse strand, counting down.
TAATATGACCGCCCGGATTGTCCTCGGCTCTTGTCGTTCCTCTCCGCCAACGGGGGGACAGTTGCAGAGCAAAGCGCACAACAGCAGCCATGACAACCCATCGGCAAGCGTCATTTTGTGTCTCATGGTCGAGAAAACTCCCCGCAAGGCTCACCCATTTGATGACGAATCGTTTATCTTGCATATTATTCTCGAATTGCCAAGATTGCAATCTTTTTCAAATCGTCAGGATTTTTGGTGATTGATTTTTTATCAACGCGCGGGGGAGTCGGTGTGCGCTCCACCCGACACGGAGGCCATCGTGTCGGGTGGGAGGCCGGTTGACCGCGTTGCGCGGTCAACCGGGGGGATTCATTGCAATTCCGGCAGTTTGCGCAGCTCTTCTGCCCGTTCCGGGGGATAGCCCAGGGCGTTGAAGTCGAGGATGCCCTTTTTGGCGTGACACTCCTTGCAAGCCCGTCCCTCTTTCTGGATGCCGTGGTTGATCATCAGCGAACCCATCTGCCGCATCCAGTGGGCCTCGACGTTTTTCAGTTTGCCGTTCTGATCGAGGGGATACTCCGCCGTCCATTTTTCCACCCCGAAGTAGCGCATGAACTCATCCATCATGTAGGCCTTGAAGGGGGCCTGGTACATCCGTTGAATGATGGGGTGTTGCAGCGCCCGGGCCACGGATTCCGCCGGTTTGCCCGTCTCGTAATAGGTGGGGTAGTCGAAGGGCAGGATCATCGCGCCGAAGGGACCCTGGTTGGACATGTCCTCGTACATGAGGGCGTTGAACACCTTGAAGGGATAGATCTTGCTCTGGCCCTGGGCCATGATGGGACGGATCTTCTCCTCGATCATCCGTTTGCGTTTGGCGAGCATCTCCGGCGACAAGGCGGAGAGGGGATCGGTCGCCTCTTGCACGTAACGGTCCACATCCAGTTCGGGATAGCTCTTTTTCAACTCCTGGGCCGCCTGGCGAATGGCCTCGATGGCTTTGGGATCCTCGATTTTGGCCAACTGACGCATGAGAGGATTGTAGGAGCCATCGCCCACCGGGTTGTCCCCCAGGGCGTTGGCCAGGAAGGAGCCGTTGCCGTTGAACCACAGGAAGGTGAATCCCCGTCCCGCTTCGCCGCTCTGATAGACATCCTTGAAGACATAAGCGCCCTCCTCCTCGTTCCAGACCGGATGGATCCAGTCCCGCAGCACGGTGTTGTCATCCCGCAGTTGCTTGATGTGACACGCCTCGCAGGAGACGCGGGCCACATGACCGTTGAGCAGCGCCCGCTCCTCCTGATCCTTCACATGGGGGGCCGCCGTGTGACAGGATTCACAATCCACTTTCCGGCCGGGCAGGTCGTTGGCCACCAGATCCACGCCCTGGATGCCACGGGGGATCTTGTGTCCCTGGGGCTTGTGACAGTCGGTGCAGGTCATGCCCGCGGCGGCGTGGACATCGTGTTCCGGCTGGATGGAGTTGCCCCGTTTGGCGCCCGGATGGAGGAGACGTTTGTTCTTGTGGCCCAGGTTGTCCGGGGCGGCTCCTTCCGGCAACGCCTTTTCCATGTCCCCGCCCATGTTGTGTTGATGACAGAACAGACAGGTCTTGTTGCTGGGGGGGCCGACGGTGAGGGCGGCCTTCATGGAGCGGTCCTGGTTCCAGCGTTGACCGTTCTGGTCCTCGATGACATGCCTTTCGTTCATGTCGTAGGCCGGGCTGTGGCAGATGAGACAGTCGATGCCCGCTTTGGCGCTTTCCGGAGCGTCGTGGAAGGGGAGCATCTTCTCCGTGGCCGGGTGATAGCCGCCGCCGATGTGACATTGACCGCACCCTTCGCTGCGGATCTCCACCGCGCCGTTGGCGTGGGCCGGTTTGGTCTTGACCAGATCCGCCCAGCCGGTCCAGGTGAACGAGCCCGGCACACCACAAGCCCGGTCGATCTTGCCCACCGGGATGGGACGGTTGCCCGCGCTGTTGACCTGGCGGCCATCGAAACCGTAAGTGGAGAACCCGGCGGCGCTGCTCTGGAACTTGAAGTGGACCGAGTCCACCAGGTCCTGCATGGTGTCCACCTCGTGGATCTTGCCATGCTCGTCCGTCACCTTGAGGGTGGGGTGGCAGGTCAGACAGGTCTCCGGGCCTTTGTACTGGAGGATGCCCGCCTTGCGGAAATAGTTGATGTGGGGGTAGGGGGAGGCCTTGGCGAAGGAACCGGTCTTCATCAGCATGTTGGCCTTCAGACGCCGGGCGAAGGGAACCTCCTCGCCGGCGGTCTGGGCCAGGGCGCGTTGCTGACGGTATTCACGGGTCAGGGAGTCGGCCAGCGAGTCGAACTCCCGTGGGGTCAACGCGACGCTGTTGGCGTAGGTCAGGGGGGCGTTGGTCACGCCGATGTAGCTTTCCAACACTCCGGGATACAGCCAACGCACCACCCCGGCCGTCACTCCCAGCGCCAGGATGAGGGCGATCCGTTTGAGGTGATGTGATGGGTGGAACTGCGTGGCGTTCATGATTTTTCCTCCGTCAAGGTTGAACCAAAGATCATTTTTTTGAACTCCCCGAACAGCGTCTCGCCAGCCGTGGCCAGATAGAGGTGTCCGATCAGGAAGAGCGTCAGAAAGAGACCCACCAGATAGTGGAGCACCCCGACCACCCACAGGGCGTCCATCTCCAGCAACCGCTCCGGGAGCCAGTCATGGAAAAAGAAACCCAGCCCGGAGAGGATCAGGACCGGCATGGCGGCGAACATCACCATGAGATAGGTCACCTGTTGCAGCGGATTGAACTTGGCCTCCCGGGTGGCGGGGAAGGGGTGGTGGGCGTTGCGGAAGATCCCCACCCCGTAGAAGAGCGCCTGGGTCAGCAGACGACCCGCCAGGCCAGGGAAGCGGGGGCGATAGTGCCTCCCGTTGCCGCTGGTCAGAGTGCCGACGACAAACCCCACCCAACCCGCGGTCAACAGAATGCCGAAGAGATTGTGCAGGATGCGCGCGGTGTTGAACGGGATCAACGGCGCGCCGGGTGCGGCGAAGTGCAGGCTGACGCCGGTGGTGACCAGCACCAGAAAGGCGAGGGCGTTGCTCCAGTGCCAGACGCGGATCCAGACGGGATAGAGTTCAGTGGTGGTTTTCATGACGATTGCTCCTTGAGACCAGATAACGGGCCAGACCGTGTCCACCGACACCGGCGAGGGTCAGGACCACCAGACCGATGCCGCCCCAATCCAGCCATTGGTTGCGGGTCATGCCGATGATGTAGGAGTCGTTCATCACCACCGAATGGATGAATCCGGCGGTGCGGCGCTCCTCCCGGTTGCGGTGCCGATAGAGCTTGGCGATCAGCATGGAGTCCCGGCTGTGACAACTCTCGCATTTGCGCACGGCGTAATCCTTGCCCAGGATGAAGTGGCTGCGTTCCCTCTCCCCGCTGGTGTGGCACTCGACGCAGCGGACACTGCCCCAGTGCCGGTTCGCTTCCGGCAGCCAGGCGTGGGTCTGGCTCAGGGTGGAGAAGAGACGACCCGTCTTGCCGCGGATCCCTTCCGGGGAGTCGTGACAGCGGAGACAGACCCCGTTGTCCCGCGCCACCACGTCGGCCAGGTGCTCCCCGGATTGACCGGAAAGGGCGCGGAAATTGTGGGGATCATGACAGGAAAAACAGGTGAAATCATCCTGCATGGTCTGGAAATGGACGCTGCGGTTGAAACTTCTTTCAATGGATTCAAATAATTCTTTTGGAAATGAGTGGCTTTTCTCGTGGCAACCCAGGCACTCCAGCCGCTCCTGGCTCGCCTCCTTGAAGTGGGGATAGGCCTCGAATCCGGGTCCATGGCACTCCCGGCAGCTCAGATCCTTGTGATCGGAGTGGGCCAGGGCTTTGGCGTCGATGGAGAGGTTGCGCAGACCGCCGGTGGCGGGATTCTGGTAGGCCAGGGTGGACATGCCGTGACAGCGCATGCACTGGGCGTCTTTTTCCGACAGGGCTTGCGCCTCCCCGGCCACACCAAGGAACAGTACCAGAAAGAGGATTCGGGAAAGGGTCCGGAGGGGAGAGGTGGCGTTCATGGTTGCTTTGGATCGCCTGGGTGGGCCGGGGGCTGGCTTTGTTCCGGTGCCAGCCCCCGGACTTGCTGTTGAAGGGTTGTCCGCTGTCATGCGTTGTTGCCTGGATCGAGCAGTTTGGTCAAGGCCGTTTTGGCGCCGATGCGCAGATAGTCCTTGGCGGTTTTGCCGTTCTGGTCCACCATGTCGGTCCGGATGCCCCGCTCCATGAGCAGTTTGGCGGTGTCCAGATAGTTGTAGCGGGCCGCGAACATCAGGGCGGAGGAACCCTCGTAGTTGACCGCGTTGATGTCCGCGCCATGGTCGAGGAGGCGTTTGACGATCCCCACATACCCTTTTTCCGCGGCGACCAGCAGGGCGGTGCAACCGCATTCGTGCCGGTAGGTGAGGTTCGCGCCCCGTTCGAGCAGGGAGGCGACGATGGTTTCATGTCCCGACTCGGCGGCGATCATCAGCGGGGTGTAGCCCTGTTTGTTCTGCGCGTTGGGAGACGCGCCCGCTTCCAGCAGGGCGGTCACCACCGGATCGAAGCCCCGTTTGGCGGCGATGAGCATGGGCGTGTCCCCCCGTTGGTCGATGGCGTTCACATCCGCGCCCCGCTCGATCAGGCGTTTGAGCATGTCGGCGAAGCCGTACTGGGCCGGTCCGAAGATGGCCGTGTGTCCCGATCTGGTGGCGATGTTGGGGTTGGCGCCCGCATCCAGCAACATCTGCACGATGGTGTGGTCGTTCCAGCGGGCCGCCAGGTTCAGGGGCGTGAAACCGGAAGGATCGACGGCGTTGACATCGGCCCCGGCCTTGAGCAGCATCCTGACCACATCCGCGTGACCGTTGTCCGCGGCCCAGGCGAGCGGGGAGATTTTCAGGTTGCCATGGGTTTCCACACTGACTCCCTTCTCCAGCAGAGCCTGGACGGTCGCGACATCTCCTTCCATGGCGGCGATGGACAGGGCGTTGTCCACGGATTGGGCTTCCCGATCACCCAGGGTGGTCATGGCCATGATGGCGGCGATTGCCAATGCGGAGAGAGTCAAGCCGGTTTTTTGGGTGTTCATTGTCGTTCTCCTTAGTCTTGCGTCCGTCTGGTTTATCCTGGCAGGGTCTGGTGACCCGGTCCAAGGTTGAATGTGGTCTTTGTTTTTATATAGCGCACAGCTTGTGCCAGGGTGTGGCCGGGTGTTCAATATATTTACAATATTCTGATATGATTAATTAATCTTTATGGGAACCCGTTCCGTTCGTCGGTGCCTCCATGCGGACCGGACACTTTCGTGCTTCGGGATGAAACACAATGCATGTTCCATTGGAACAAAATGGGACATAATGTGCCAGCCAGAGATCATCCCTTGGTTGCTTCATGTAAGGATAGCGAATCCAGCCATGCTTTTGACGAGACACACTGCATCATTGCACGCCTATTCTGTTTTGTTGGCCGGGGTGGGTGTTTACCTGGACGCCCGCCTGAGCGCGCTTCTGGATCCTCTCGCCACGCTGGAGCGTGTCCCTTCGCTGGATGACGCGGGGGTGGTGAGCAAGCGCATTCCGATTGGTTTGATCGTGATCGAGGTTCCGGCCGGGGCCAAGGCGGATGAGTTGACCCGTCAGTTCATCCAGACGGGACACGGTGTCCCACTGCTGGCCATCGACACCATGGATCGGGTCACGCTGATGCACTCCAGCATTCTGCTGCCCGCCAACATGCGCACGATCTATACCTGGGAAGAGTTGCCGGAACTGATCACCAATCTGCTTCAGTTGGCCACCTGTCGCCTGGAGGTCACCTTGCTGCGTGCGGCCATGGAGACCGTATGGGACAACATTCAGGAAGGTGTGATCGTGGTGGATCATCACATGTTGGTGCAGAGCGTCAATCCGGCGGCCCTGAATGCCTGTCATTTTGTCGGGCCTGCGCTGGGACATTCGTTGTTGTCCCAGAAGGGGGGATGCATACCGGAAATCGCCGCCCTTTTGAAACGGGTCATCGCCTCGATGAAGGCGGAGCTGAATGTGCATTTGAATTGTTCCGGCACCGGGGAAGAGAAGACCGAGATTCTCATCACCGCCACCCCGCTGATCGATTATCTGGGTCACTGTTTTGGTGCCGTGGCGGTGATTCTGGATCGTTCCCGGGTGCCCAACATGCCGGACGCGATGCGGAAGCGGCGTACCTTTCATCGCATGATCGGGGTGAGCGAGAAGATGCAGGAGGTGTACGACCTGATCGAATCCCTGGCCAACATGGATACCACCACCCTGATCACCGGGGAGTCCGGGGTGGGCAAGGAGTTGGTGGCGGAGGCGTTGCACTTCAAGGGGAGACGCAGCCAGGGTCCCATGGTCAAGGTCAACTGTTCGGCCTTGCAGGATAATCTGCTGGAGAGCGAACTGTTCGGTCACGTCAAGGGGGCGTTCACCGGCGCGGTGCGGGATCGTCCCGGGCGTTTCGAGGTGGCCACGGGAGGGACCATTTTTCTGGACGAGATCGGCGATATCAGTCTTTCCATGCAGACCCGGCTGTTACGCATTTTGCAGGAGAAGGAGCTGGAACGGGTGGGGGATTCCCGCACCATCAAGGTGGATGTGCGGGTGGTGGCGGCCACCAACAAGGATCTGGCGGAACAGATCAAGCTGGGGAAGTTTCGCGAGGATCTTTATTTTCGTCTCAATGTGGTGGAGATCAACCTTCCGCCCCTGCGCCACCGACTGGATGACATTCCCCTGTTGATCAACCATTTCATTCAGAAATTCAATCACAAGTACGACAAGAGCATTGTCGGGGTTCAGGATGTTGTTCTTGAGATGTTTGCCCAATATCCGTGGCCTGGCAACATCCGGGAGTTGGAGAACGCCATAGAGCACGCGTTTGTGGTCTGTCGTTTGAACATGATCCGGATCAAGCACCTGCCCCGGAGTCTGGTGGCGCAACGCACCTGCGCGGACCCTTTGATCCTTGAGGCCGAGACCGAACCTGCGCCCGCCCCGGTCCCCGTGATCACCCCCGGCAAGACGGAGGCGGTGGCCACCACCACCACCACGCCCACGGAGCCGCCTTTGTCGGAAAAGGATGCCATGATGCGCGCCCTGGAAGATGCCCACTGGAAGAAGAAACGAGCCGCCAAGCTGTTGGGGGTGAGTCGGAGCACCTTCTACCGCAAGTTGGAAAAGTTCGGCGTCAAATCCTGAAAAACGCACAGCGGAACACTGTCTCCAGGGGGTGAGGAGGTAGCGAAAACGGACTGGCGGTCGGACGGATTGACTGCTCACATCCGATGAATATGTTCCATAATCAAAATTTGTTATCTGCGGACCAATAAAATTACTTTAGCGGTAAACCCCCCTGTTGAGGGATGCGTAAACCGAATCTCTCCCCCATGGTCGTGGATCACGGAATTGGCGATAGCCAAGCCCATGCCGACCCCTCCAGTGTGACGGTTGCGGGAAGGTTCCAGACGGCGGAAGGGTAACATGACGTATTCCCACTCCTCCTTTGGGATGCCCAAACCCGGATCGTGGATCTGGATTTCGATTGAATCGGGTGTGGTCGTTACCCTGGTCCGCGCTCATGCCGCTGTAATAGGCGGCGGCAAACTCCTCCCAGGGAACCACCTCCGCCAGTTTGACCCACCGGTTGTTCGGGTCAAGATTTCTTTCGAACGGACTTTCAAAACCGGGCAGGCTGGGCTGCTTTTTGTCAGGATCTCGGATCATGGGGGCAAGCCTTTTGGGCCAAAAAGGTTGAAAACCATACATCCGGATACTATCAAAAATACGATTTCATGTACAGTTTCAATGCTTTGGACTTTTTGAGGAGGCCCTGCTTGAGAAACACCAATCCCAGGACAACATGCTTGTACTCGGAAGGTTCCAGGTTCTGCCGAAGCCCGTCCGCCGCCAGAAACAGCTCTGCCTCAAACTCCAGGCTGGCTCCGTTCTGACTTTTCCCCTTGATTTCCCGGAAATCCATATACGACCCAAAATGGTTTGCGGATCAAAGCGGGTCTTGATGAAAATGCATACGAGAAAGGCATCAAAATTTCTGATGAAGAACTCGCCTGTCTCGCCATTGAGCGTGATGCGTTTCATGGCGAATGGAACGATCGATTGCTCCCTCGGGAGGGAGTGCACCTGAACTGATTTGTTCAAGTTATGGTTGCTTGACCAATGAGCGTAAGGCAACCAGCAAACTATCCGGACGCGTCATCGTCGCGGGTGTTTCCATGGCATTGACAGCCACTGTGCCGACAGTGGCTGTCACGGGTCCGCAGGAAACGGGATTTCAGGTAATGGACGACAACCAGCATCAACCCGGAGAGGATCAGGGCTTCGAGCAGGGTCAGGTTGTGGGACATCAGGACGGGCCTCCCAACAAGATCAATGCTTGAAATGGCGCATGCCGGTGAAAATCATCGCCATGCCGTGTTCGTTGGCGGCGGTGATCACCTCCTCGTCACGGATGGAACCACCAGGCTGAATGACCGCGGTGGCTCCAGCCTCGGCGGCGGCGTCCACGCCATCCCGAAAGGGGAAAAAAGCGTCGGACGCCATGACCGTGCCTTGAATGGGATTGCCCTCCTGGTTCATGGCGCGCGCCGCGTCCATGGCCTTGCTGATGGCAATGCGCGAAGAGTCCACCCGGCTCATCTGACCCGCCCCGACCCCAACCGTGGTCTTGTTCTTGACATAGACTATGGCGTTGGACTTGACATGCTTGGCCACCTTGTTGGCAAACAACAGATCCTCCAGTTCGGCGGTCGTAGGGGAGCGCAGGGTGACGTTCCTGATCCCGTGACCCTCCAACGACCCCACATCCGGCTGTTGCACCAACAATCCACCCGCCACCCGTTTCAGATCCATCTCCAGAATGTTGGCGCTGGCCGTGACCGGCGCCATGGGAACCAGACTCTCCAACAGACGCAGATTGCTCTTGCCCGCGAAAATCTTCAACGCGTCCGCGGTGAATCCAGGGGCGATGACCGCCTCCACGAAAGTGGCGGTGATCTCCCTGGCCAACGACTCGTCCACCGGACGGTTGCTGGCGATCACCCCCCCAAAGGCGGATACCGGATCCGCGTTGCGGGCGCGCACATAGGCCACGGTCAAATCCGGGTCCGAGGCCACCCCGCACGGATTGGTATGCTTGATGATGGCGATGGTGGGTTCGGTGAACTCCCGCACCAACTCGAAAGCGCCATTGGCGTCGTTGATGTTGTTGAAAGAGAGCTCCTTGCCCTGCAACTGCCGGGTGTTGGCGATGTTGCATCCCGCGGGGGCGCTGTCTTTATAGAAGGCGGCCACCTGGTGGGGATTCTCCCCGTAGCGCATCTCCTGCTGCTTGCGAAACTGCAAGGTGAGCACCTCCGGAAACAGTCCCGGCCGGTCAGCCTGATCCAGGGAGGTCAACCAGTTGGCAATGGCGCCGTCATAGGCCGCGGTGCGGGCGAACGCCTTGCGGGCCAGTCGGGCGTTGGTCGCCGCGGAAACCCGGCCCTGATTGGCGCGCATCTCCTCCAACACCGGGCCGTAGTCCTGGGGGTCCACCAGAATGGTCACGAAACGGTGGTTCTTGGCGGCGGAACGGATCATCGCGGGACCGCCGATGTCGATGTTCTCGATGGCCTCCTCCAGGGTGCAACCGGCGCGGGCCACCGTGGACTCGAAGGGATAGAGGTTGATGGCCACCAGATCGATGGGTTCCAGCCGGTTCTCCTCCATCTGTTTTTGATGCTGGGGATTGTCCCGCACCCCCAGCAGACCGCCATGAATGCGGGGATGCAGGGTCTTGATGCGGCCATCCAGCATCTCCGGGAAACCGGTGAAGCGGGCCACCTCCTCCACCGCGACACCACCTTCCTGGAGCGCACGGGCGGTTCCGCCGGTGGAGAGTATGGCAACGCCCATTTTGGCCAACTCCTGGCCAAGCCGGGCCAGGCCGGTTTTGTCGGAAACGCTGATGAGGGCACGTTGGATTGGATTCATGTGGGTCAGCCGTTAATGGCTCCTCTGGAAAAGGGCTGCGAAGAAGCCGTCGCAACCAGCGGCATGAGGTGCGAGAGATAAAAAAGGCGAGGCCGAATTTAACCCATGGACCCCCTGTCGCGCCAGGGATGCCGCAGCGGGCAGAAGACGAAATCCGGGATTCTCCCGCTGAAAGGAGTCCACCACGGCCTCGTTTTCCTGGCGCAGCAGGGAGCAGGTGGCGTAGACCAGACGTCCCCCCGGCCTGGTGAGACGGGCACCGGCGCTCAACAAGGCGGCCTGGCGCTGCTGGAAGTTCATGATCTGCTCCGCAGTCAGACGCCATTTGACCTCCGGGCGGCGGCGCAGGGTGCCGGTGCCGCTGCAGGGGGCGTCCACCAGCACCCCGTCGGCCTTGCCGGTCAGGGGGCGCAATACCGGGTCCCCTTCGTGACGCAGCACCCGGGTGTGGATGATCCGCACCCCGGCGCGGCGATAACGGGGTGTCAGGCGGCTCAAACGCCGGGCATCCGTGTCGGTGGCGTGGACGCATCCCCGGTTGCCCATCAGCGCGGCCAGTTGCAGGGTTTTGCCCCCACTGCCCGCGCACAGGTCCACCACGGTCTCTCCCGGTCGCGGCGCCAAAAGCAGGGGGATCAGTTGACTCCCCTCGTCCTGGATCTCGTACAACCCCTGGTGGAACGGCTCCAGGGTGGTCACCGGCGGTTGTCCGGTCAGACGCAGGCCATCCGGGGCGTAAGGCAGGGGAGTGGCGAAAACCCCGGCCCGGGCGAGGGTCGCCTCCACCTGTTCACGGGTGGCGCGCAGGCGGTTGACGCGCAGATCCGTCGGCGCGGACTGGTTGAGGGCGTGACCCAGCGCCAGGGCCTCCTCCTGGCCCCATTGATCGACAAAAGAGTGCCACAGCCAATCCGGCAGGGAACAGGCGACCGGGGGGGGCGTTTCCTGCGGGGACGGGAAGAGCAGGGTATCCGACGCGTGGAGCGGATCGTGCAGTTGGGTTGCGTCCCAATCGGCCTGTTCGGACCAGGCCAACGCCAACAGCTCTTTGGGAGTGGGAGCCTGACACGCGAGACGGTGCGCCAGGCGGCGGTGATGGCGCAACACGGCAAAGACCAGATCCCCCACCAGCGCCCGTTCCCTGGGACCGGAACCCCGCTGCCTGAAAAAGCGGCTCAGTTCGAGATCCGCCGGGGCCACTCCGGAGAGAATCGCCTCCAGAGGTTGCGCCGCCAGGGTGATGGCCTGTTCCGGGGTCATTCGGATTCCGGGGGAGGTTCGGAGATCATCGTGACTTCCAGGACGCTTTTGACCAGAACCGCCAGGGGAACCGCGAAAAAGACCCCGGCCACCCCCCACAGCGAACCGAAGACCAACACCGCCAGCATGATGGTGGTGGGATGGACATGCACGGTCTCTCCCAGAATCAGCGGCGCGATCAGATTGCCGTCGATGAGCTGCAGAACGCCGTAGACGATCAGGGGGTTGGCCGACTCCCAGGTCAGGCCCCACTGGAGGATCCCCAGCACCACCACGGGCAGGGTGACCACCGCCAGTCCCAGAAAGGGAATCAGCACCGACAGGCCGGTCAACACCGCCACCAGAAAGGCGTACTGGAAGCCGATCAGCACGAAGCCGATATAACTGGCCAAGCCCAGCAGCAGCATCTCCCAGAACTTGCCCCGGATGTATCCCCCCACCCCGGCGTTGACCTCCCCCATCACCCGGTTGAGCAGGGTCCGTTCCCGTGGCAGATAGCGTTCGAAGGCGGCCAGCAGGGCGGCTTTGTCCTTGATGAAGAAAAAGACCAGAAACGGCACCAGAAACAGATAGACCAGCACCGAGACCAGCCCTGGCAATCCCCCCTTGAGCAGCAGGGAAATGGAGTCCGCCGCCCACTCCTGGGATTTTTCCACCAGGCCCAGGAGCATGTTTTCGGCAAAGGGGGTGTTGATGATGCCGGAGGCCGATTCCGTGATCTGGTGCAGGAGGGATTTCAAGGTGATGGTGATCTTCGGGATCTCCGCGGAGACCCGCGAGAGTTCCTGGATCAGGGCGGGAACCAGAATGAAGAAAAAGGCGATGAGCAGCAGGATGAACAGACTGAAGATCACCAGCACCCCCAACAGGCGGGGAACGCGAATCCGTTCCAAGGGACGGATCATCCCCTCCAGGAGATAGGCCAGAATGACGGCGGTGAAATAGGGTGCCAGGGCCGCGCCGAAGACGAGAATCGTCAGGATCGCCCCCAGCAGGGCCAGAAAAAGTCCCATGAACTGGGGGTTTTGCAGGCGCTGTAGATATCCGGTGAGCAGGGACGGCATACAATCAGGTGCTCCGAACGCTTAAGTCAGGGGGAGGCCGGGAGAATGAGAGTCAGGGTGCCGGGTCGCACCAGTTGGAACAGTTTCATCACATGGGAACCCCGCATGCGCACACAGCCGGCGGAGGCGGGTTGACCCAGGCGGGCCGTGTCCGGGGTGCCGTGGATGTAGATGTAGCGCTCCCGCGTATCCACTCCCGGTCCCTGGTTGACGCCGGCTTCGAGACCTTCCAGCCACAGGATGCGGGTGGTGATGAAATCCTGGTTCGGGTCGTCGCTCTCCGCCACCACCTGTCCCGTGGGTTGCCGACCTTTGAAAACCGTGCCCAGGGGGGCGTTGTCGCCGATCAGGGCGCAGATGCGATGGAGTCCGGTGGGGGTGCGGCCGCTCTCCTGCTGGTTGCCAAAGCCCGCCTTGCCGGTGGAGACGGGCCAACCGCGTTTTTTTCCGCGGGGGGTGGACCCGAGAAGATGGAGACGTTGCTGTGCGCCCAAAACCACGACGGCGGGCTGGAGACCATCCCAGCCCGCTTGACGCAGCCGCTTTTCCGCCAGACGCAACGGCTTAATCATCGCCTCCCAGGATGCCCAGCAGACGCAGCAGGCTCGTGAAGAGGTTGACCACGTTCAGGTACATGGACAAGGCCGCCACCGACGGGGCCACGGCCCAGGGTTGCGCCTTCAGTTGTTGGGTTTCGTACAGGATGTAACCGGAAAAGATGACGCAGCCCGCCGCCGAAATCGCGAAGGAGACAGCGGTGGAGTGCAGGAAAAGGTTGATGAGCCCGCCCACCACCACCACGATCAGACCGGCGAACAGCATGCCGCTCATCATGGAGAGATCCCGTTTGGTGGTGAGGGAGTAGAAGGTGAGGCCGGTGAAGACCGCTCCGGTCATGAAGGCGGCCTGTCCCACCACGCCGGACATCCCGGCCCCCACGTAATGGGCGATGACCGGACCCAGGGAGAGTCCCGAAAGGCCGGTGAACAGAAACAGGGTGGCGGCGTTTTGAACCTTGAAGGCCAGGAACAGGGCGCCGAACATCAGGAGCATCAGAATGATGGGATGCTCACGGGCGAAGGGCAGGCTCATGCCCACATAGCCGGACCCCACCGCCACGATGAGGCTGGAAGCCAACAGGGCGTAGACCTGTTTGAGATAGGTCACCACGTTGGATTCCGCGTTCAGCCCGGCCTGGATGGTGCCCCATGGCGAGTCCTGGGTTGCGCGATTTGGGTATTTCGGATCGTTGAGCATGTTGACTCTCCAGTGTTTGTGAAATTGAAGTTTGTCTACATTTTAAATTAGCAGAGATGGGCGCGGGAAGCAACCCAATTGTTTGCCGGGCGAGGCGGGCAAAAAAAAGACCATGAACCCCGCGTGCCGGGATTCATGGTCTTTTTCAGGATTCAAGGCGTCAGCCGATGATGGCGTTCAGGGTGGGGCTGGGCCGTTGGGCCTTGGCCACCTTGGCCCGATCGGTGTGGTAGTAGCCACCCAGGTCCATGGGTTGGCCCTGGCCGGTTTTGAGTTCCTCCCAGATTCTGGCCTCGTTCTGCGTCAGTTGCCGGGCGATGGGGTCGAAATGGTTTTTGAGTTCCAGATCGTCGTTTTGCGCCGCCAGCGCCTGGGCCCAGTGCAGGGCGATGTAGAAGTGGCTGCCCCGGTTGTCGGTCTCGCCCACGGCCCGGCCCGGGGACATGTTGTTGTCCAGCAGTTTGCCGATGGCCAGATCCAGGGTTTTGGCGATCACCATGGCCTTGGCGTTGTCGCGGGTCTGACCCAGATGCTCCAGGGAGGCGCCCAGGGCGGAGAATTCGCCCAGGGAGTCCCATCTCAAATGACCCTCGGTGATGAACTGCTCCACATGCTTGGGCGCGGACCCCCCCGCGCCGGTTTCGAAGAGTCCGCCTCCCTGCATCAGGGGAACGATGGAGAGCATTTTCGCGCTGGTGCCCAGTTCCAGGATGGGGAAAAGGTCGGTGAGGTAGTCCCGCAACACGTTGCCGGTGACGGAAATGGTGTTCTCGCCGTTCTTGATGCGGGTCAGGGAGAGACGGGTGGCCTCCCGCGGACTCATGACGCGGATGTCCAGGCCGTTGGTGTCATGGTTTTTCAGGTATTTTCCCACTTTGTCGATCAGCTGGGCATCGTGTGGACGCTGTTGGTCCAGCCAGAAAATGGCCGGCCAGCCGGAAAGACGGGAGCGGTTCACCGCCAGCTTCACCCAGTCCTGAATGGCGGCGTCCGTGGCCTGGCACATGCGCCAGATGTCGCCGGCTTCCACCTGGTGTTCCATCAGGGTCTGTCCGGAGGCGTCCACGATGCGGATGGTGCCGTTGCCGGGCGACTTGAAGGTGGTGTTGTGGGAGCCGTACTCCTCGGCTTTTTGCGCCATCAGGCCCACATTGGGCACACTGCCCATGGTCGCGGGGTTGAACGCGCCGTTTTCGATGCAGAACCGGATGGTTTCGTCATACACCCCGGAATAGCTGCTGTCCGGAATCACCGCCTTGGTGTCGTAAGCCTTGCCGTCCGGACCCCACCCCTTGCCGCTGTTGCGGATCATGGCGGGCATGGAGGCGTCGATGATGATGTCGCTGGGGACATGCAGATTGGTGATGCCCTTGTCCGAGTCCACCATGTACAGGGTGGGCTGTTTGGCCAGGCAGTCCCGGATGTCGGCTTCGATCGCCTGCCGTTGCCCGTCGGGCAGTTTGGCGATCTTGGCGACCACGTCGCCGAAGCCGTTGTTGGGGTCCACGCCCAGTTCCTTGAACAGGGTGGCGTGTTTGTCGAACAGATCCTTGAAGAAGACCGTCACCGCGTGACCGAAGATGATGGGGTCGGAGACCTTCATCATGGTGGCCTTCATGTGCAGGGAAAAGAGCACATCCTGCCGTTTGGCGTCCTTGAGCTGCGCCTCGATGAAGGTGCGCAGGGCGGAGATGCTCATGAAGGTGCCATCGACGACATCGCCGGCTTTCATGGGGACCTTGTCCTTCATCATCCGGGTCGTTCCGGAGGCGTCAACGAACTCGATGCGGGAGTTGCCCGCCGAGGCGGCGGCGATCGTGATGGACTTTTCGTTGGAAAAGAAATCCCCGCTGGTCATGGAGACGACATGCGTCTTGGAATCCTTGGACCAGGCACCCATTTTGTGGGGATTCTTTCTGGCATACGCCTTGACCGACAGGGGCGCGCGACGGTCCGAGTTCCCTTCCCGCAGGACGGGATTGACCGCGCTGCCCTTGATCTTGTCGTAACGGGCCTTGGCATCCCGCTCCAGGTCGGTTTGGGGATTGCTGGGATAGCCGGGGATGTCATAGCCCTGGGATTGCAGTTCCTGGATGGCCTCGTTGAGCTGGGGCAGGGAGGCGCTGACATTGGGGAGCTTGATGACATTGGCTTCCGGGGTTTTGACCAGTTCACCCAACTCGGCCAGATCGTCCGGCTGGCGTTGGGCGGGGGTGAGTTTTTCCGGGAAACTGGCGAGAATGCGTCCTGCCAGAGAGATATCCTTCGTGCCCACGGTGATGCCGGCGGGACGGGTGAACGCCTTGATGATGGGGAGGAACGAGCCGCTCGCCAGCTCGGGGGCTTCATCGACAACGGTGTAAATGATATCCGGCTGCGCTGTTTGATTGTTCTGTGACATCTTTTTTAGTCTCCTGGATGTAGATTTCTGTTGCATCTGGACTAAAGCAACCTGCTTGCGAAACTCTGTTTGGTCGCATATCGCCAAACCACTTTTTAGTCCGTGTATGGGGGAGGGATATTAATGGCGGTCACGGGAAAAATCAATGGATGACAAAAAACGGGGGGCGACGCCCAATGCGTGCCAACAGAAACCGGGCGATCTCCGGGATGTCCTCCTTGCGGGCGCGCAACCAAGCCACGACTGCTTGCCAGGACGGTGGAGAAAAACACCGTGACCGTCTGTCTGGTGACGAGAGCTTGTGTCTATCATTGAGACAAAATTCTGCAATGATCGCACCAACGGTTCGATAATGAATCAAAATTTAATTTTTTATTTATTTCATTGGATAACAATATGTTGAAGCAACAAAACCCGCATGGCGCGAGGAATCCGCAAGACAGCGGGCGTCATGTTTGACTATTGTTTGATCAATTCTGCCGTCCGGTCTGATCGTAATGCATAAAAAATAAGCAAATCACCCCACCACCAACCCGCGTCCTGCGCCATAGACATGGGGTTGCGTTTCCTCTATAATGGATTCGATCATAGCGGAATAGCTCAAAAAATCAGGCACGACAAGCCGAACTGAGTCTTTTGTGCCATCCCCATGAAAGGCCCCCTCTTTGGTCTCGTTGCTGACGAATCGGAGGCCGGGCTGGACAAAAAAGGGGCGCTGATGGTGAGCGAAAGGACCATCTCAACATAAAATAAGGATAATATAGCCATGTTTGTGAAGGAAGTAATGATTTCCAATGTGCGTACCGTCAGGAAAGAGGACTCCATCCGATCCGTTGCCGCAATCATTTGTACCAACAAAATCAGTGGCTTGCCGGTCGTTGAAGAGGAAAACCGGCTCATCGGCATCATTTCCGAGAAGGACATCCTGAACGCGCTGCTGCCCAGTTTCTCCGACTTTCTGGAAGACCCGGTGAGTTCCCGCGATTTCCTCTCCATGGAAAAATCCTACAACGAGGTCCTGACCCGTACGGTGGGCACCCTCATGACCAAACAGGTGTTCGCGGTCTCCCCCGACGACCTGGTCATGATGGCCGCTTCCCAAATGACGGTGCACCGCTTCCGCCGCGTCCCCGTGGTGGAAGGCAAGGACCGTCTGGTGGGCGTGGTGAGCCTGGGTGACATTCACAAAGCCATCTTCAAGCGGGAACTGGGAATCAGCAGTTGAATCGCTGGTCCGCGGATGGGTTCGGGGGGGGCTGTTCACTCCTCCCCGCCCCCCTCGCTCTTTAGGCTTTTCACGGTTTTTTCCCCAGCGCCTCCTGCACGGTGGCCAGAATCTCCTGCCGGGAAAACGGTTTGGCCAGAATGCGCTGGGCACCGCACACCTGGGCCATCTCCAGGGCGAACTGGGCTTTCTCCCCCGGACCACCACCCGAAATGGCGATGATGGGCAGATCGGGGCGCAATCCGGCCACCGCCTCGATGGTCTCCAGACCATCCTTGCCGGGCATCAGAATGTCGGTGATCACCAGATCCACCGGCTGCTCCAGAAGACGGCGCAACCCCTCCTCGCCATCCCCGGCCACCTCCGTCAGATAACCGGCCCGCTCCAGAATCTGCTGCAGAACATCCCGGATCTGGCGTTCATCATCGATGATCAAAATGCGTTGCATGCTTCACCTCTGTCAATCGACTCATGGATTCCGGGCAGGAAAAAAGACCAGAAAACGACTGCCCACCCCCACCTGGCTCTCCACCACGACATGTCCCTGATGGGCCTGCACAATGCCATGCACCACGGACAACCCCAACCCGCTCCCCTTGCCCAATCCACGGGTGGTGAAAAACGGCTCGAAAATGCGCTCCAACAGATCGGGGGCGATGCCCACGCCGCTGTCCTGCACCAGAAGACGCATGTACCAACCCAAGGGCAGACTCGCGAAAGCCCCGTTGCCGGCCACCAGGGAGTGATCCACCAGCACCCGGTCCAGCCGGACCTCCACCAGCCCCCCCTCCTCCCACATGGACTGGGCGGCGTTGGTCCCCAGGTTCATCACCACCTGATAAATCCGTGTGGCGTCCGCCAACACCGGCCACTCGTCATCGCTCACCACGATCTCCACCCGCACCTGCTGCGGCACCATCACGGCCAGCAGTTTCATGGCCTCCCGGACCACCGGGCCCAACATCATGACCACCCGCTCCCCCTCGCCGCACCGGCTGAAGGTCAACAACCCCTTGACCACCTCCTTGGCCCGGATCACCGCCACCAGGATTTCGTTGAGATTGTAATGGGCCTGGCTGTTGGTGGGCACATCGTCCAGGGTCAACTCCGCATAAGAGAGGATCGCGGTCAGAATATTGTTGAAATCATGGGAGATACCGCCAGCCAGAACCCCTATGGACTCCAGACGCTGGGATTTGCGCAACTGCCAGGCCAACTCCTCCTCCCGTGTGACATCCCGCCCGGCCCCGACGAAGTGGGTCACCCGCCCCTCCCGATCCCGGATGGGGGAGATGGCCACATCCAGATGCATGACGCTGGCGTCCTTGCGCTGGGTGACAAAACGATTCTTCCAGCTCTCCCCGGATTGGAGCAGTCGAATCATCTGCTCGTAGAAGCCCTCCGGGTATTGAGGGTTGCGCAGAAAACCCGCGCCCCGGCCGATCACCTCCGCGGTCGAAAACCCGGTCAGGGACTCGAAGGCGGGATTGACATAACGCACCACTCCCTGGTCGTTGGTGATCAGAATCATGTCCGCGCTCTGCCGCACCGCGGAGGCCAACCAGTCGTTCTGCTCGTTGAGCCGGGCGATGGTGGCCACATTGGCCCGCAGGGTGCGGTTCATGCGCAACAACCAGTAGGAGAGGTAAACCAGAAACGGGAGCAGGGAAAGGATCAAGACGGAAACCAGCTTGCCCAGATACCAGACGTTGTGCTGCCGCGCCCAGTGGATAAAAGTTTCAAAGATCGTGATTTTATCGATGGCGATCAGGATCGGGATCACCACCAGCCAGAAAACGCCCAACTGGGGAAAACCCAACAACCAGCGCCGCAGACGGGTGCGGGACTTGGACGGCTGGGGGGCGAAAGGGTGTGTCATGGTCAACCCGAAAGGCGGAAGAATCGTAAGGGGCGCTCTTGAACACTGGACTTGCGCGTACAGTTTTGCATTAATTGAGCATCGCCGTCCAGTTGCTTGCCAATGGGTGGGTGGTCATTTTTGCTGCTGCAAGGAGCTTGACACATGGGTAAACGGATTTTGCTGATTGGCTCCGGAGGTCGGGAGCACGCCCTGGCGTGGAAAATCGCCCAATCCCCGCTGGTGGAAAAAATCTGGTGCGCGCCAGGCAATCCGGGCATCGCGGCCTGTGCCGAATGCGTGCCCATCGGGGTGGGGGAGGATGCCGCGCTGGTGGATTTCGCCTGCTCCCACGCCGCGGACCTGGTGGTGGTGGGGCCGGAGACCCCCCTGACCGGAGGGCTGACCGACCGGTTGCGCGCTCGTGGCATCGCGGTTTTCGGCCCCTCCAAAGCGGCGGCGGCCCTGGAGGGTTCCAAAGTCTTCATGAAGGATCTGCTGGCCCGCCACGCCATTCCCACCGCTTTTTATCGCACCTTCCGGGAGGCGGACGCGGCCCTGGCCTATATCCGGGAGCAAGGCGCCCCGATCGTGGTCAAGACTTCCGGATTGGCCGCGGGCAAGGGGGCGATCGTCTGTCATACCCTGGAGGAGGCGCGGGAGGCGGTGGAGCGGATCATGGTCGCCAGGGAGTTCGGCAGCGCGGGGGACGAGGTGGTGGTGGAGGCGTTTCTGCATGGGGAGGAGGTCTCCCTGCTCGCCTTCGTGGACGGGGAACGGGTGCTGCCCCTGGCGAGCGCCCAGGACCACAAGGCCATCGGGGACGGGGATACCGGACCCAATACGGGAGGCATGGGGGCCTACTCCCCGGCGTTGTGCCTTACCGATGCGCTGACCCGGCGGGCCGTGGAGGAGATCCTGCTGCCCACGGTGCGCGCCATGGCCAGCGAGGGGTATCCCTACCGGGGGATTCTTTATGCGGGTTTGATGATCGATCGGGATCAACTGCGGGTACTGGAGTTCAACGTCCGCTTTGGCGATCCCGAATGTCAACCTTTGCTCATGCGGATGAAATCCGATATTGTTCCGCTGTTGCAAGCCTGCGCGACGGGTTCGCTGGCGGGCATGGAGGTGGAGTGGGACGACCGTGCGGCGTTGTGCGTGGTCATGGCGGCCCGTGGATATCCGGGCAGCCACCCCAAGGGAGATCCGATCCAGGGGCTTGAGCAGGCGGCGCGGCTGCCGGATGTGCAGGTTTTCCACGCCGGCACCCGACCGGTGGAAGGCGCGGTCGTCACGGCCGGGGGACGGGTGTTGGGGGTCACGGCGCTGGGACACGGGGTGGCCGGGGCGCAGCGTCTGGCGTATCAGGCGGTGGGGAGGATCTCCTGGGAAGGGGTCCAGTTTCGGCGTGACATCGGCTACCGGGCGGTAGCCCTGGAGAAGAACAGATGAATACCAAGGAAGATTCGACCCCCCGACCCCAACCGCTGGTCGGGGTTCTCATGGGTTCCGACTCGGACTGGGAGGTGATGAAGGAGGCGGGCAAGGTGTTGCGGGAGTTTGGCGTCCCCTTCGAGATGAGCGTCACCTCGGCCCACCGCACCCCGGAGCGCACCCATGAGTATGCCCGGTCCGCGGCGCGGCGCGGGATTCAGGTCCTGATCGTCGGGGCCGGAGCCGCGGCCCATCTGGCGGGCGTGGTGGCGGCGGTCTCGCCGTTGCCGGTGATCGGTGTTCCCCTCGCCGCCACGGAACTGCAGGGCATGGACGCCCTGCTGGCCACGGTGCAGATGCCGGGTGGCGTTCCCGTGGCCACCATGGCCATTGGCAAGGCCGGGGCGAAGAACAGCGCCCTGTTCGCCCTGCGCCTGCTGGCCTTGCACGACGGGCGCATCCGGGAGTCGCTGGAACAGTATCATCTCCGGATGGCCGACGAAGTGAACGCCAAACACGCCGCGCTGCAAAACCGTCTGCGGGAATTGTAGCGCCTCGTGTCGCAAGCCGCCATCGCCGCCCTGGGCAGGGGCGAGGTCATCGTATTGGCCACGGAGACGATTTTCGGGCTGGCGGCCGATCCCGCCCACCCACAGGCGGTGGCACGTCTGCTGCGCATGAAGGAGCGTCCCCTCCACAAGGGATGGATCCTGTTGGTGCCTGACCGGGAGTGTCTGGACGACTGGATTCTCCCCCCCTCCCCGCTGGCGTGCGCGCTCATGGACCGTTTCTGGCCGGGCCCGCTGACTCTGGTGCTGCCGGCCCGGCCCGGTGTCTCCCCCCTGCTCACGGGTGGCGGCGGCCATGTGGCCCTGCGTCTCTCGCCGGCGCCGCAGGTGGTGGACCTGATGGCCCTGTGGCGACGTCCCCTGATCTCCACCAGCGCCAACCGCGCCGGTCAACCCACGCCGGGGCGTGCCGCGGCAGTCCGGCAAATCTGGCGGGAGGAAAACCTCCTGGTCATCGACGGCCCGATCCGTCCCGACGCCCTGCCGTCCACGGTGCTGAAGGTGGACGGAGCGACGCTGACCCTGATCCGCGCCGGGGCCATTCCTTATGAGGCCATCCTTGCGTGACTTCGCCCCTTGACCCGGACAGAGGCGACGGGGAGGCTTTTTTTTCAGGAATCGACCTCATTTTTTCTCGCCAGGTGGCGCTGTTTCTTGTAATATGGAACGGATACAAAACAGCCCGATCCCATCGCTGTTTTGGAGTGACTCAGGGTTGACCCCGTTTTCTGGTATGGACACCCAACAACGCCCTCGCGGTTACCAAGGTACCCGACCATGTCCAACACTTCTTTCGCTCCGGAATTCGACCTGCGCCAAACCGTGGATCTGGACCTGGAACACGCCATAGAGGTTGCCCACCGGGTCTGGTGGGTGGGACACCACTTCCCGGACGACCCGTTCCAATGCCACCCCTACCTGATCGAACACGGGGAGCAGTCGGTGCTCATCGATCCCGGTTCCGTCCTCACCTTCGACTCCACCCTGCGCAAGATCCGGGAGGTCATCCCCCTCGACCACGTCCGTTACATCATCTGTCAGCATCAGGACCCGGACATCACCGGCATCCTGCCCAGACTGGATGAACTCTGGACCCGCGCCGAAACCACGGTCCTGAGCCATTGGCGCACCAACGCCCTGCTCAAACATCTGGGACTCAGGAAACTCCCCTTCAACTGTGTCGAACAACTGAACTGGCGTCTGGATCTGGGCGGGCGGGAGTTGCAGTTCGTCTTCACCCCGTACCTCCACTTCAGCGGCGCCTTCTGCACCTTCGACACCGCCACGGGCACCCTCTTTTCCAGCGACCTCTTCGGGGGTCTCTCCCACGACACCCCGCTGATCGCCAAAGGTGAGGAAGCCTTCGCCCCCATTCAGTTCTTCCACGAACACTACATGCCCAGCCAGGAGATCCTGCGTCACGGGCTGGCCAACCTGGAAACCCTCCCCATCCGCATCATCGCCCCGCAGCACGGCTCCATCATTCCGCATCATCTGGTGCGTTTCATGTTCGACAACCTCAAAAACCTCGATTGCGGCCTCTTTCTGCTCACCCGCCACAACTCCAATTACCAGCGTCTCTCCAACCTCAACCGCATGCTGCGGGAGATGATGCAGACCCTCATGGTCCACAAGGATTTCAGCGAAGTGGCCAACCGGATTCTGGAACTGGCCAAACCCGTGATCCCCGTGGCGGGTCTGGAGTTCTACGCCCTGTCGGAATCCGGCGAAACCCTGCACCTGGCCCCGGAATCCGGCTACCACAGCAACGTCACCATCCCGCCCCCGGAGTGCCGGATCTTTCTTGGCATGCACCGGGACCATTGGCAGGACAACTACGCCGGTCCCTACCTGATCACCGACTACCCCGGCAACCGGGTGCTGCCCAACGGCCTGGAGATCGAACAGGGTCTGGTCCTGCCCCTGTTCTCCCCCCAGAACGCGGAGGTCCAGGCCGTGGTCCTCTTCCGCCTGACGGAAAAACTGGTGGTGGACGAGGAGATGGCCCACATCCTGGCCCAGCTGAGCATCCCTCTGGGGGTGGCCGTGGAACGGGAAATCCTCTTCCGGGTGATGGACCGGGAGCAGAAGAAAAATTATGAACGCTCCATCCGTGACCCCCTCACCGGGTTGTACACCCGTTATTACATGCAGGAAGCCCTCACCCGTCTGTGCCGCATTCACGACCGGGATCCCAACGCCTCCATCACGGTGCTGGCCCTGGACATCGATCATTTCAAGTCCATCAACGACACCTATGGCCACGCCATCGGCGATGTCGCCCTGCGCACCGTGGCGCAGATCCTTCAGGAGAGCATCCGCAGCGTGGATATCCCCGTGCGGTTGGGAGGGGAGGAGTTCGTGCTGTTCCTGATCGGCACCACGGCACCCATTTCCAGCGGCGTGGCCGAACGCATCCGCGTCCGGTTGTCCCGGCACCTCTTCGAGGCCCCCATGCACGAACGCAAGGTGACCATCAGTTGCGGCATCGCCTACCGGCAATGTGACGAACCCATCGAAAAAGCCATGGAACGGGCGGACATGGCCCTCTACGAGGCCAAATCGACGGGTCGCAACAAGGTGGTGATCCACCACCCGGCCGACCCGCCATGATCCGTCGGGCGCCTCCGGTGGGGGGATCACTCCACGGTCACGCTCTTGGCCAGATTGCGCGGCTGATCCACGTCCGTCCCTTTGAGCACCGCGATGTGGTAGGCCAGCAACTGCAACGGGACCACATACAGCATGGGGGCGGCCAGGGCGCCGCAGTCCGGCATGGAGATCAGATGATCCGCGCGGAACGGCAACTCTTCCGTGGAGGCGGTGGTGATCACCACCAGGCGTCCCCCTCTGGCCCTGGCCTCTTCCAGATTGCTCACCAGTTTGTCGAACAGGGGGTCCCTGGGGGCCACCGCCACCACGGGCAGATGGGTGTCGATCAGGGCGATGGGGCCATGCTTCATCTCCCCGGCTGCGTAGCCCTCGGCATGAATATATGAAATCTCCTTCAATTTCAAGGCTCCTTCCAGGGCGATCGGGAAACAGGTGCCCCGCCCCATGAACAGGAATCCCTTGGCGTGGATGAACCTGGCCGCGATCTTCTGGATGTTCTCGTCCTGGAGCAGGACCTGCTCCAGACGGGCGGGAATCCGCACCAACTCCTCCACCCAATCTTTTTCCCGCTCCAGGGTCAGCCCGCCACGGGCGCGGGCGATGGCCAGGGTCAGGCAGGCCAGCACCATGAGCTGGGTGGTGAACGCCTTGGTGGAGGCCACCCCGATCTCCGGTCCCGCATGGGTGTACAACACCCCGTCCGCCTCCCTGGCCATGGTGGACTCCGGCACATTGACGATGGCCAGCACCTTTTGCCCCTGGGATCTGGCGAACCGCAGCGCGGCCAGGGTGTCGGCGGTCTCCCCGCTCTGGGAAATGACCACCGTGATCGCCCCGGCCAGCGCCGGGGGTTCCCGATAGCGGTACTCCGAGGCGATGTTCACACTCACCGGCAAGCCCGCCAGTTTCTCCAGCCAGTAGCCCGCCACCATGCCGGAGTGGTACGAGGTGCCGCAGGCAATGATGTTGACCGCCTGCACCGACGACAGCTGGAGCCCCCCGTCGAGTTCGTGCAGGTCCACCGTCTGATCCGCCGCGCTGATCAACCCCTTGAGGGTTTCGGCCAGGGCCGTGGGCTGCTCGAAGATCTCCTTCTGCATGAAATGACGGTAAGGCCATTTCTCGGTGAGATCCGCGTTGACGTGGGAGATCTTGACCGGGCGGTCCACCAATGCGCCATGCATGTCGGTGATCACCACCGAGGAGCGGGTCAAGACCGCCAGATCGTCATCGAGCAGATAGATCATGCGCCGGGTATAAGGGACCAGAGGGGTGGCGTCCGAGGCGATGAAGTTCTCTCCGCTGCCCAGCCCCAGAATCAGGGGACTGCCCCGCCGCACCGCGATGAGCAGATCCGTGCCCTGGATCAGCACCCCCAGGGCATACGCCCCGTGCAACCGCCGGATCGCCGCCCGCACCGCGTCCGCCGGTTGCAGGCCCCTGTCCAGCTCCCGATCGATCAGATGGGGAATCACCTCGGTGTCGGTGTCCGAGGAGAAGACCACCCCCAGGGCGGTCAACTCCCGGCGCAACTCCTGGTAGTTCTCGATGATGCCGTTGTGCACCACGGCGGTGCGGCGCGCCCGGTGGGGATGGGCGTTCTCCTCCGTGGGGGGTCCATGGGTGGCCCAGCGGGTATGACCGATGCCCACATAGCCCGTGCGGGGTGTCTCCGCCAGCCGGTTCTCCAGATGGATCAGCTTTCCCTTGGAGCGGGTGCTCAGGATCTCCCCGTCACGGGCCAGCACCGCGATCCCCGCCGAGTCGTAGCCCCGGTATTCCAGCCGTTTGAGTCCCTCCACCAGAATGGGGGTGGCGTTGCGTTCACCAATGACACCGATAATGCCGCACATGTTTTTTTCTCCAGTATTTTTGTTGACCGTACAAAAAGGGAGTATGCCATGAAATCGTTATCGAATGGAACCGCAATCGTCCGGGACGAACGGCCTCCAGAGGTGACGAGCCGACAAAGGCCGCGGGTCAGCGCAGAAAACGGTCGAGGAGGATTCCGGCCGCCACGGTCGCGCCCTGGACGTCGGGAGGGGTCTTGGCGGGCCGTTCCATCAGTCGCCCCATGAGCGTGCCGAACCGTCCCTGGCGGAACTCCGGGCCGGTGAGCTCCCGGGCGCGGCCATGGCGCTCGATCCAGGCGCAGATGGGCGGCTCGTCGGGAAACAGGCCCCGTTTGACATACAGGAAAGGGATCTGGTTGGCCGTGGCACCGATGGCCATGCCGTAGCCCGGTTTGCTGATGATGCCATCCACGGACGCGGTCAGATCGTGAAACGGCAGGTGGGGCATGGGGGCGAGGGGATGGAGGTGGTCATGGGTGGCCACACAGGGCCCATCCACCAGCCAGTGAAACCGGGCATCCCCGATCATGGCGTCCACCGGCAGACAGTGGGCCGGAATCCCCCCCAAAGTCACCAGCACGACGGGCCGCCGGTCCCGGATGCCCAACGCCTGTCGCAACGCCTCGGGTCGCGGGGTGCCGGGGGTGGTGACGGGGGGAATGGTCTCCCGGACGGGAAACGGATTGCGCGGCAACGCGGGGGTCGCCAGCAGGGCCAGGGTGGTGGTCCCGTAGGCCGCGCGCATGGTGTCCCGCCACGCGGGCAGGTCCGGATGATCGGGGAGATAAACCTCCAGCACCTCGTCCCAGGTCAACGAGGAGATGGCGACGCTGGGCACCCCGAGGAGATGGCTGGCGGCCAGGGAGAGATAGGGAATGTTGGCCAGCACCAGATCCGGAGACCAGTCGGCCATGCGCCCGGCCTCCGCCTGCACCCGCGCGGACCACTCCCGGTGCAACCGCCCCACCGCCGCCGCGGTGGCCGGGCAATCGATCTCCAGGGGATCGGACTGCACCAGACCCACATCCCGGTTTTCCGGATCATGGGTGAACGGACAGGCCAACATCCTGGCAATCAGCGCCCCCGGAATCCCCCCGGTGACATGCACCCGCAAATCGGGAATCGCGCGCGCCAGGAGATTCAGGATGGGCGCCACCTGGGAAAAGTGTCCATACCCGTGTCCCGAAACGGCGCACCAAATCCTTTTTTTCATGATGCGGTCATCCGTTGTCAGTCGTCGTCCTCTCCGGACTGACAGTTTTTGGCGTCCTTGTCCGGGTCATCCACCTTGTCGCAGGAGGAGCAGGGCCTGGCAAACAGCGCGTCCTCCTTGATTTCACAGGCCGGCTTGCCGGTCTTGACTGGAAATTCGCACACCTCGGCGGTGACCAGTCCCCCCCAATCCCCGCCACCCGAGACACTCTTGAAAGCCTTGACCTGAAGCTTCCACCCCGCCACGGATTGGCCACCCTCCAGTTTGCCGACGATGAAACCGAAACGGCTCATGCCCCTGGCCTCCGCATAAAAATCCTTCACATGCTTGCCGCCGTTGTATTTGAGACAGCCGCTGTAGGCCTTGGTATTGAGCTGCACCCCCCCGTTGCCGCTCACCAGTTCCAGGATGCGCCGCTTCTCCTCCCTGGGGTTGACATCCATGCTGGTGTAAAGATGCTTGTGACCCGCCAGGACCAGTTGGAGGTTTTCCGGCAGGGCGTGATGGTCCAGGGCCTCCACGGCCGCCTGGGGGGTGGCATTGCTGAAACCCGGCTTGCCGCAATTCCCCAGCACGGCCCAGGTGGGCTTGTGGGTGACCAGCCAGGCATGGCGCCCGCTGCCCTTGAAATGGCGCTCGATCTCCTGATACCACTTGACCAGTCGTTGCCTGTCGGCGTCGCAGACCTCCCTGGACTCGTACAGGTTCGCCGTATCCGCCACCACCAGGCTCAAACCGTTGGCGAAATCCAGACGATAGGGCCGGGTCATGCCATCGCCCGCCCCCTTGCAGGAGTTCTCCGCGACCTGTTGAGGCGAATCCCCCGCCACGGAGGAGGTGGGGTCGAGAAGATAGTACCAGCCATCCCCGTTGTTCCCCATGGTGGTGCAGAGCTCATGGTTGCCTCGCGCCACCACCCAGGGGGCCATGGCGAACAGATTGTCCCCATCCGGGGAACCCTGCATGGGCTGGAAGAAATCCGCCTTCCAGTTGGTCCATTTTTTCGGGGTTCCGGTGTCGTCCTTCTTGCCACGATACTTGAAGTCGCCCACATGGATGATCACGGCGGGTTTCTCCCTGGATTGCAGCTGTCTGGCCATCTGAGAGGCCATGACCGTGGGAAAGGGCCACTGCGCGTCCTTGTCGGCGCACTTTTGCGCCGAGGTGTCCCGGCAACCGGTATCCCCCAGAATCAAGGTCGTCTCCGGCGTCCGACTGACCGTCGGGAGCTGCACCGGGAAGGATTTCCCCCCCGGTTGGCTCACGGTCCAGCTCTCCCCCCTGCTCTGATGGGTCTGCGCAAAGGGAATGACGGCCTCGCAAAGGGTGACGGGCAGTTCCGTGGGGTTGGGATTGGGCCGGGTGGCGAGTTTGACGGATTGCCCCCGGGCGGCGCTCATGGTCAAGGATTCGCAGGAGATGTCCTTGAAGCCCTGTCCGTGTTCCAGCACCAGACGGGCGATGGGCACGGTCTCCCCTTTCATGGCATGGCCCTTTTCTCCCAGGATCACGTAGGCCAGCACCCCGCCGGAGGCCGCCGCGCCGGAGGCCGGGGGCGTCCCCAGGGCCGCGACGACCATCAACACCAGAACAACCCCCACGCTTCTCATTGAAATCCTCATGGATCACCTTTATAGTGTGTGCACGTCTTGGAGAAAATGCCCCGATCGATCAATAATCGTCGTCATGCCTGCGCAAGGTCTCGCCCTCGATCACCATGGAGGACGGGTCCCCATGGAAAGCGGCGGCGCGCATGCGTTCCTGCAACAGGGAGAGGAAGGCGTTGCGCAGGGGAATCCGCGTCCAGGGGAACACCAGAATGAAACCCGCCAGATCCGAAAGGTAGCCGGGCACGATGAACAGCACTCCGGCCAGCAACAACATGGCGCCGTCCAGGAGTTCATCGCCGGGGATCTCCTTGCGTCCCAGGCGGTCCTGGATCGCCCCCAGGGTGCGCATCCCCTCGTGGCGGATCATGTAGATGCCAAAAAAGGCCGAGGCCAGCAGGGAGAGCACCACGTTGCCCGCCCCGATGGACCGGCCCACCCAGATCAACAGCCAGATTTCGACAAATGGCACGACAACAAAGACAAACAGCAAAAAACGGTTCATGCGGGCTCTCCGAAGCAGGCGATCAGATCAATCCACTCCCACGCCAGCGGCGAAGGGGCGAACAACACTATAGCCCCTTTTCGCCGTCACAGCCCCCCTTTTTTTCCGCTGGAGCAAAATCGTCATTTTTGTTTCACGAACCGTTGAATTGATCAAGCAAGGTGTGGTATTCAATCCTCCGTCGAGGCAAAGTGCAACTTTTGCACCCAAAAATTTCCGAAACGAAAAGAGGACTGATCGTGCTGAATCTTGCCCTGGCCAAACGTTACGCAAATGCCATAGCGAATCTGGCGTCGGAACAAAACCTCCTGGTGACGGTGGGTGAGGATCTCACCCGTTTCTCGGAGCTTTTGCAAACCACGCCTGCGCTGAAATTTCTGCTCACCAGTCCCACAGCGCCCACCCACGAAAAGCAGGCCGCGATCGATACCTTCATCGCCCGGGCCGCTCCCGCCCCCATTACCGGAAATCTGCTGAAACTGCTGGTGGACAAACGGCGCATGGGTCTTGTGGAGGCCATCATCGGCGCGTATCATCGTGAAACCGAAGTGCGTTGCGGACGCATGACCGTCTCGATCCAGACCCCGACGCCTCTTGCGGACAACCATGCCGAAGCCCTGAAAAATGCCCTTGCCAAAATCACCGGAAAAGAGATCCGGCTGGAGAGTGCCACCCAACCCGACCTTCTTGGCGGTATCGTTGTGCGGATCGGAAGTCTGATGATGGACTATTCCGTACGCAACCATTTGACCCGGCTTAAAGCCCAGATGAGAGGATAACTGTCGATGCAAATCAGCGTCGCCGAAATCAGCGAAATCATTAAAAAACAGATCGCCAACTACGGCGTTGAAGCCGAAATCTCCGAAGTGGGGCAGGTGATCGCCGTGGGAGACGGTATCGCCCGCGTCCATGGTCTGGACAAGGTCATGGCCAGCGAGATGGTCGTCTTCCAGGACGGTACGCAAGGCATGGCGCTCAACCTGGAAGAGGACAACGTGGGCGTCGTCATCTTCGGCGATGACCGCAACATCAAGGAAGGGAGCACGGTCAAACGGACCAAGCGCATCGTGGATGTCCCCGTCGGCAAGGAGCTGCTGGGCCGGGTGGTGGACGCCCTGGGCAATCCCATCGACGAAAAGGGACCGATCAACAGCACCCACCGCTCCATGGTGGAAGTGGTGGCCCCTGGCATCATTCCCCGCAAATCGGTGCACGAACCCCTCTACACCGGACTCAAGGCCCTGGACGCCCTGGTGCCCATCGGCCGGGGCCAGCGCGAACTCATCATCGGCGACCGCCAGACCGGCAAGACCGCCGTGGCCATCGACGCCATCATCAATCAAAAGCGCACCCACGAGACCGACAAGGCCGTCTATTGCATCTATGTGGCCATCGGACAAAAGCGTTCCACCGTGGCCAAGGTGGTCAAGACCCTGGAAAAGCATGGCGCCATGGCCTATACGACGGTGGTTTCGGCCACGGCCTCCGAGCCGGCTCCCATGCAGTTTCTGGCTCCCTACTCCGGATGCGCCATGGGGGAGTATTTCCGGGACAACGGCATGCATGCCCTGATCGTCTATGACGATCTCTCCAAGCAGGCGGTCTCCTACCGGCAGATGTCACTGATTCTGCGCCGTCCTCCAGGACGGGAGGCCTATCCCGGCGACGTCTTCTATCTCCACTCCCGTCTTCTGGAGCGGGCGTGCAAATTCAACGACGCCAATGGCGGTGGTTCCCTGACCGCCCTGCCCATCATCGAAACCCAGGGCGGTGACGTGTCGGCCTACATTCCCACCAACGTCATCTCCATCACCGACGGCCAGATCTTCCTGGAATCGGAACTCTTCTACTCCGGCATGCGTCCCGCCATCTCCGTGGGCCTTTCGGTCTCCCGCGTGGGGGGATCGGCCCAGGTGAAGGCCACCAAGCAGGTGGCGGGTTCCCTGCGTCTCGACCTGGCCCAGTTCCGGGAAATGGCGGCCTTCGCCCAGTTCGGCTCGGACCTGGACGCCTCCACCCAAAAACTGCTCCACCGGGGTGAGCGGCTGATGGTGCTGCTCAAGCAGGGCCAGTACCAGCCCCTTTCCATGGAGGAGCAGGCGGTGGTGCTCTTCTGCGGCACCCGTGGTCTGCTGGACGCAGTGGCGGTCAAAAAGATCACCGACGTGGAACTGGCGATCCTCGAATACATGCGCACCCAGCAGAAGGGGGTTCTGGAGACCATTCGGAAGGAAGAAAAACTCTCCAAGGAGATGGAGAGCAACCTGACGGAGATCCTGTCCAAATTCATCGCCAAATTCGTGGACCGTGGCGCCGTGGACCGCTCCAAGGCTGCCGAACAGACTTCGAACGGCTGAAAAGCCAGCTGCTTAACGAGTCACGCAAGGTAAGGGCGCATGGCCAATTTAAAACATCTTCGCAACCGTATCCGGTCGGTCAACAACACCCGGCAGATCACCAAAGCCATGAAAATGGTTTCGGCTGCCAAGTTGCGCCGCTCCCAGGAGCGCGCCCTGGCCACAAGACCCTACAGCATGCGCATTCGCGCGATGATCAACAGCATCGCCGCCCTGATCCCGGCGGAAAACGCGCCCCCTTTGCTGGCCCGTCGCGACGAGGGGCCCAAAAAGATCCAGATCGTGGTGTATACCGCGGACCGGGGTTTGTGCGGCAGCTTCAACAGCGGGGTGATCCGCTCGGTCCGGGGACGGGTCGCCCAGTTGGAAAAGCAGGGTCATCAGGTGTTGCTGACCTTTGTGGGGCGCAAGGCCCACGATGTGATGAAACGCCAGTACCCGAACCAGATCCGGGATGTGCATGCGGGTTTGACCCGCGCCCTGTCGTTCGAAACCACCGAAAGGGTCGTGGCCAACAAGCTGCTCACCGACTTCGAGGCGGGCGTGTTCGACGAGTGTCATATCGTTTTCAACGCCTTCAAATCGGCCATGACCCAGGAACTCACCTGGCGACAGATCATTCCGGCGCCCATCGAGCGGGCCAGCCAGGAGGAGGAAAGCGCCAAGGGGAGCCCCATCTTCGAACCGGATGAAGAGGCGGTCATGGCCGCCCTGTTGCCCCGCAACATTTCGGTGCAGGTGTTTCAGGCCCTGGCGGAATCCAACGCCGCCGAGCATGCGGCGCGCATGACCGCCATGGACAACGCCGTGCGTAATGCCGGTGATATGTTGAAAAAACTCAGTATCAAGTACAATCGAACGCGCCAGGCCGCCATCACCACGGAATTGATGGAAATCATCGGCGGGTCTGAATCCCTGAAGGGTTAAGCGGACCGGCCCTTCTTCTGACCGGCAACCAAAATGGCGCGGACAAGGCGATACCTATCAAGCGCGAGACGGAGCGATCAATGAGCAAAAACGTAGGACGTGTGATTCAGGTGGTTGGGCCCGTGGTGGATGTCCGTTTTGACGGGGAACTGCCAGCCATTCTCAACGCCTTGCACATGGACCGCGGCAAGGAAGGCCGCCTGGTGCTGGAAGTGTCCCAGCATCTGGGAGAGAGCACGGTCCGCACCATCTCCATGCACTCCACCGACGGCATGGTCCGCGGCCAGGAGGTGGTGGATACGGGCGCGCCGATTCAGGTTCCGGTGGGTGAGGAGACCCTGGGTCGCATCATGAACGTGGTGGGCGACCCCCAGGACCAGTTGGGTCCGATCCAGACCAAATTGACCTTTCCCATGCACCGGCCCGCTCCGGAGTTCGCCAAGCAATCCACGGAAGCGGAAATTCTCGAAACCGGCATCAAGGTGGTGGACCTGTTGGCGCCCTACGCCAAGGGTGGCAAAATCGGCCTTTTCGGTGGCGCGGGGGTGGGCAAGACGGTGTTGATCATGGAGCTGATCAACAACGTGGCCATGGGACATGGTGGCTACTCGGTGTTCGCCGGTGTGGGTGAGCGTACCCGTGAAGGGAACGACCTGTACCACGAAATGATCGCCTCCAAGGTCATCGATCCCCACGACTTCAAGAAATCCAAGGCCGCCCTGGTTTACGGACAGATGAACGAACCCCCGGGCGCCCGCGCCCGGGTGGCCCTGACCGGTCTGACCGTGGCGGAATATTTCCGTGATGTGGCCAACCAGGACGTGCTGCTGTTCATCGACAACATTTTCCGCTTCACCCAGGCCGGTTCCGAAGTGTCGGCCCTGCTGGGCCGCATTCCGTCGGCGGTGGGATATCAGCCCACCCTGGCCACGGACATGGGCGCCCTGCAGGAACGGATCACCTCCACCACCAGTGGTTCCATCACCTCGGTGCAGGCCATCTATGTCCCCGCGGACGACCTCACCGACCCGGCCCCCGCCACGGCCTTCTCCCATCTGGACGCCACCACCGTGTTGTCCCGGCAGATCGCGGAAATCGGCATCTATCCCGCCGTGGATCCCCTGGACTCCACCTCCCGCATGCTGGACCCGCAGGTGGTGGGTGCGGAGCATTATCAGGTGGCCCGCGAGGTGCAGCGCATCCTGCAAACCTACAAATCCCTGCAGGACATCATCGCCATTCTGGGCATGGACGAACTCTCCGAGGAGGACAAGCTCACGGTGTTCCGCGCCAGAAAGATTCAACGTTTCCTCTCCCAGTCGTTCCATGTGGCCGAAGCGTTCACCGGGCAGAAAGGGGTTTATGTCCCCCTCAAGGAGACGGTGCGGGCCTTCAAGGAGATCGTCGAGGGCAAACATGACGCCCTGCCTGAAGCCGCTTTCTACATGGTGGGCGACATCGACAGCGCCATCGAGAAGGGTCGTCGTCTGGCCAGCCAGTAAAGGATAACCGAATCATGTCCATTGTCGTTCAACTGGAGATCGTCACCCCGGAAGCGTTGCTGCTCTCCGAGGAGACCGACCTGGTCACAGCACCTGGGGCGGAAGGTTATTTCGGCGTCATGGCCGGACACGCTCCCTTCGTGACTTTGTTGCAGGCGGGTGTCCTGACCGTGGGGAGCCACACCGGCGAAGAGGATGAAAAGGCCAGACGGTACGCCATTGCCGGCGGTTACGCGGAGATCCTGCCGGGCAAAGTGACCATCCTGACGGAACGGGCCATGGCACGGGAGGAGCTCCGTCGTCCCCAGGTGGATCAGGAGAGGAAAGAGGCGCGGGAAAAACTCTCCAGTCTGACCCCGGCTGATCCCCAGGGCGTATACTGGCAATCCCGTCTGGATTTTGCCGATGTTTGTCAGGCGCTGCTCGACAAACAAAAGTCCTGATCGCTCTCCGATGGCGACTCCTGCAAAAGAAGCGTCCACATGAACCGTTGTTCCGTGCTGATACTGGCCGCCGGCCAAGGCACGCGGATGCGTTCCCAACTCCCCAAGGTGCTCCACTCCCTGGCTGGACAACCTTTATTATGGCACATTCTCCGTGCGGTGCGCGGTTTGCAGCCGGACCGTCTGGTGGTGGTGACCGGATTCGAGGCCGAACAGGTGGAAAGGAGTCTGGCGGCACCGGACATCCACTGGGTGCGGCAGACGGAACGCAAGGGTACCGGGCATGCGGTGCGGTGCGCTTTGGACGACCTGCGCGGTCTGGCCGGAGAGCTGTTGATCCTGAACGGGGATCACCCCCTGGTTGACACCAAAACCCTGCAAACCCTGTTGGACCACCACCGGACGCGACACAATCTGCTGACCCTGCTGACCACCACCCTGACCAACCCGGCGGGTTATGGACGGGTGGTGCGCGATGCCCGGGGCGGCCTGGAGAGGATTGTCGAAGAGAAGGACGCGAATGGCGCCGAACGGGGTGTCAACGAGATCAATACCGGATTTTATTGCGTGGACCTGGACCATCTGCCCGGATGGGTGGAGCGCATTGCCAATCACAACGCCCAGAACGAATACTATCTCCCGGACATCGTGCCCATGGCCCTGGCCGAGGGACGGGTGGACGGCCTGCGCGTGGCGGATGGACTCTCCCTGTCCGGGGTCAACGACCGCGCCCAGCTGGCCCGCCTGGAAGCGGTGTTCCGCGACCGGATGACCGCGCGGTTAATGGCCGAGGGGGTCACCTTCATCGATCCGGGTTCCTGCTGGCTGGCGGCGGACGCGGTGATCGGCGTGGATACGGTCATCGAGCCTCAGGTGATGCTGGGACCGGGAAGCGTGGTGGGGGAGAGGTGTCACATCGGGCCATTCTGCCACATGCAGGCCAGTCGGGTTGGCCCGGACTGCCGGATTCTGCCCTATTGCCATCTGGACGGGGTGGAGATCGAAGGGGCCAGCGAGATCGGACCCTACGCCCGGTTGCGCCCTGGCACCCACCTGGCCCGCAAGGCCAAAATCGGCAATTTCTGCGAGATCAAAAAATCCCGGATCGGCGCTGGTTCCAAGGTGAATCATCTGAGCTATATCGGGGATGCGGAGGTGGGCAGCGGCGTCAATGTCGGCGCCGGCACCATCACCTGCAATTACGATGGGGTGCGCAAGCATCAAACCGTCATCGAGGACAACGTGTTTGTCGGCTCGGATGTGCAGTTCGTCGCGCCCGTGCGGGTGGGCGCGGGTGCCACGATCGGAGCGGGAACCACGGTGACCAAGGATGTTCCGGCCTCCTCCCTGGCCGTTTCCCGCGCCCCGCAGGCCCACATTTCCGGGTGGGCGGCCAGGGTCCAGTCCAAAAAAGCCCCCTCCTAACCAATCCCCTTTTGATACAACACGTAATAGATACGGTACGTCACATTGAAGGCCCGCTGGTGCCGACGCAACACGCGGCGCAACTCTCCCGCTGTCAACGGACGATGACCGGGAGCCGGGCGGTCGGCGCCGACCGCCCGCAAACCCTGCAAAAAGGCGAGGGCGGAGAGGTGAGGGACCACGTGGACCTCCTCCGCGAGACTTCCCTGACCCGTGGGGGGAAAGCGCTCCTCCCAGTCGGCCCGGCCGGGATACGACAAAATGCCACAGGGCGCGCCCGCGACCTCACAGGCGTCGCGCCACTCCTGAAAAGTGGAGGCCCCCAGAGTCGATAAAGCCAGCCACCCCCCGGGACGCAACCACTCAACAAGCTTGACAAAACTGCCCAACGGGTCACCGAACCACTGCCAGGTCAATCCCGAGACAATCAGATCCAAACCCGTCGCAACCGCCGGATGCTCCCCATCCATGACGGCGTACCGGCAGTTTTTCCCCGTGACACGCTGTCTGACGGTCCGCACCATGGCCCATGAGGCGTCCGTCAAAAGAAAGTGTCCCCTGGGGCGCTGACGGAGCAGATGGCGACTCAGCAAACCGGAACCGCAGCCCAACTCCAACACCCGTGGCTGTTCCGGCAGGTGCAGCGCTGGCAGCGTGTCGGCCAGCCGCCGCGCGGCGTGACGCTGCACCTGGGCATGCTCCTCGTATTCGTCCGCCACGGCCCCGAAGGCAGCCGCCACCTCCCGGCGCCGCTTCATGACACGAACGATCCCACCAAGGCGGCGCACACCTCCGGCCGGGTCAACGGCAACACATGACCACCCTCCGGCACCCAGCGAATGACCTGCGACCCGAACAGCGCACGGGTCATCTCCGGGGTCACCACCCGGTCGTCCCCGGCGGCGATGGCCAGCAGCGGCCCCCGCCAGCCTGCCAAGGCGACGCGCCGGTCCCACGCGGCCAACCAGGACAAACCCGCGGCCAACGCCTCCCGGTCCAGACCCTCTGGAACGGGCAAACGCTTCTCCAACCCGGCTTGCCGCTGAAACGCCTCCAGAACCTCCGCCGGGTCGATGCGCAAACGCCGGATCATGCGCTCCAACACCCGACGGGGCACGCCACAGGTAAAATCATCTGACGCCGCGAACCGGCTGAAACCGTTGATGCTGATCACACCGCGACACATCCGGGCAAAATCCGGCTCCTGCAACCGATCGAGCAACCACAAGAATCCCAGCGAATGGCCCACGGCGATGAACGGTTTTCCGGGTGGGATTTCCAGGCGGCCCCTGGCAAAAAAACCCAGATCCAGGGCGTGCGCCGTCACTTCGGGCAGGGCGCGCAACAGGGGATGCCACACCCCGGCCCCGAATCCCCAGCCATGGACCAGCAGAAGGTGGCCGGACAAGTCAGACCTCTAGAAATTTGGGAAACCGTGTCAGGTTGCGACAGCCGTTCTGTTCCACCACCACCACATCCTCCAGCCGCACCCCTCCCATGTCGGGATAGTAGACCCCCGGTTCCACCGTGACCACATGGCCGGACCGCAAAATCTGCTCCTTGCCGCTGATGCGCGGGGATTCGTGAATCTCCAGCCCCAGCCCATGTCCGGTGCCGTGAAAAAATCCCTCCTGACGGCCCTGGGCGTCACAGCCGGTGGGAAAGCCGGCCGCGGTCAAACAGGCGGTGACCGCCTGGTGGATCGCCAGCCCGGACACGCCGTCCCGGATGCCTGCGCAGGCCACCTCCTGGGCGGCCTTGACCGCCTCCCAGGCCCGACGCACCCGCTCCGGGGCCTCCCCGCGACAGATGGTGCGGGTCATGTCACCCCAGTAGCCAGTCTTTTCCATGCGGGGAAAGATGTCCAGAATGATGGGCTGATGGGGGTACAAAGGGCCATCGCCCTCCTCGTGGGGGTCGGAGCCTTGCGATCCACCCGCCACGATGGTGTGGTGGGGGGCCGCGCCGGAACGCACCAGTCGGGCGTGGATCTCCCCCCGCACCCATTCGCTGGTCAGGGGCAGACCCTCCACCAGCAAAGGACCAGGGCCATCGATCCGGGCGGACCGGATCAGGTCGATCCCGGCCTCCATGCCCAGGGCGGTCACCTCCAGCGCGGCCTCGATGGCCTGGATCTCCTCCGGGGTCTTGAAAGCGCGTTCGGGCCAGAAGAGATCCTCTTCCGGGAGAAGTTCGACCCCTCTGTCCCGCAACCGGTCCGCCAGCACCACGGGAAAGGCTCCCGGGGTCCTGATCCGGCGGAGGTTCCGTTCCTGCAAAAAAAAATGGATCAGATCCCCGGTGGCGGGGGTCTGTCCGGGGTGGACGGCCTGCCAACGCTCCTTGACATCGCTCCAGTCGTGCACTCCGTCACATCTGGCCGTGCGTCTGGCCCGGTCCAACTCCAGGGCGGAGACCACCAGATGCGTCCGTCCTCCCGGTTCCTGCAGAAACAGAAACGGGTCCGGCGCGAAAAACCGGGTGGCGTAATAGAGATCCGCCGACGCTTCGCTGTCGGCGTAGATCATGCGGGCCGTGTCCATGGCGGGCGGAGGGGACGCGCCGGTCACTTGAAGTTGGCGTTCGGCACCCCGAAGAAGTTATGAAACTTCTTGCCGGTCTTGAT
>JADGCR010000019.1 GCA_015228895.1 Magnetococcales bacterium | reverse complement strand
TCAAGATCGAAAAGAAGATTGTCGGCTTCGAGGTGATGAGCGCCAAGAAGGGCGAGGAGGCCGCAGAGATCATGCCGGTGACGATGACGCCGGATGCGCAACTGCCCCAGACCATGCCCGAGTTGTTGCAGATCCAGCCAGCCCTGCGCCGCCCGGAAGATCTGGAGGGGACCACCTACAAAATCAAGACCCCGCTTTCCGAGCACGCCTTGTATGTGACCATCAACGACGTGGTGGTCAACGGCAAGCATCGCCCTTTCGAGATTTTCATCAACTCCAAGAACATGGACAACTTCGCCTGGATCGTGGCGTTGACCAGGGTGTTGTCGGCGGTGTTCCGGCATGGGGGGGACGCCACTTTCCTGGTGGAGGAGATGCGTTCGGTGTTCGACCCCCGCGGGGGTTATTTCAAGCCGGGCGGCAAATACATGCCCAGTCTGGTGGCCGAAATCGGTGAGTGCATCGAGCGGCATCTCATCAAGATCGGCATGATCGATCCCATCGAACCCCCTCCGGAGTTGCAGGCCAAACGTCAGGCCCTCTCGGAACGGGGGATGCTTGGCAACAGCCAGTGTCCCAAGTGCGGTCAGATGGCCGTGGCGCGTCTGGATGGGTGCGACACGTGTCTGGAATGCGGCTACTCCAAGTGCGGCTGAACCCTTGCGCCCCTCCCAGATGGTGGCAAATGTCGTTCTCGAACCCGATTTCCTTGTGCAGGCTCATCTGGTATTTCCCCGTACCATCTTTAACTTGACGACAGACTAAGGTCAGGGAATCGAAGGATCGGGGCCGGGCCGTAGAGGACTTTCACCTCCCAGGCATGTACGCCCTGCCGGGCGCGCCACAAAAAAAGCCCATAAACATTTTTACGGGCTTTCTCGTTTTCTTCAGAACCTATTTTGGCTCCCCGGCCCGGACTCGAACCAGGGACAAGGTGGTTAACAGCCACCTGCTCTACCAACTGAGCTACCGGGGAATGTGGTGAATCCCGTCCATTCTACATAATTTCCGGAGACAGTCAAGGATTATTTTTGCACTCCGGTCTTGCCCTCGAATTGTTTGCCAACTTCCTGCAGATATTTGGTGATGGGACTCCCCTCCCCTTCCTTGGCGGCCAGGGCGATGGGGGTCTCCTTGTCGTTGTTGGTGTGGTGCACATTGGCGCCATGCTCGACGAACCATTTGACCAGTCTCAGGTTGCCCGATTCGATGGCGTAAAAGAGCGGGGTTTCGCCGCCGATGTCCGTGGCGTCGATGGGGATCCCCATGGCGGCCAGGAGGTTGCACGCCTCGACGTGCCCGCCAAACGCCGCGTAATGCAAAGGGGTCCAGCTGCCGAACGCCGCGGCATCGAGATTGACCCCACGCAGGATCAACACTCTCAACGCCTCGATGTTGCCCAGATAGGCGGCATAGTGGATCGGACTGACCCTTTTGGCGTCCATGGTATTGATGTCCACACCGGAGGCGATGTAGCTCCGCAACGCGCTGATCTGGTTCTGGCTGATGAGGCTGCGGAACTTCTGGTTGACGGGATTGGGGCTGTGATCCAGCATGGTGGTGGCGTAGGTGACATGCCCCCCCTCGCCCATGACCGTTCCCACCGGCAGGAAACCAGCCGACAACAGCAACAAAGTCATTGGAATAAAACGAAAAAGAGACATTACCGGATTCCTTATCGATCTGGATGGTTCTTGGATAAAAGCGCTTTTCATCTGCCCCGTCATTACTCTGTAATGCAAATCCGCTCCCCTGTCAATGCGAGAGTTATTGGCACACCAATTGCTTGTTTATCTTCGGCAGTCAAACAACCACGAAAAAACCACAAACTCCCATGCCAGCGAGGGAACCATGGACATCATCAGCGCCGCCGGATTTCTGATTCAACGTGCTGTGCAAACCGCGACACAGTTGCAACAACAATCCCGTGAAAAAGAGGGGCGGACCATCCAGACCATCGCGCGCGACAAGCACAACGCCTCTCTGGGGGAGACGCCGGTGATCCCGGTGCGCTCTTCCGCATACCGGGTGACCCTCTCCCCGGCCGCCCAGCAACGGCTCTCCACCAGCAGCGCGATGATTTGACGCGCAGCGGCCGGATGGCCCGGCGACGGATGCCCAGGACCCGGAAAAAATTGCCTCTCCCGGAAAAAGAACGTTGAAACTTTTTTCCCCGATCACGCGCAACGGTTCCACCTCCCCCGCCTCTCCGGTGCTGTTCGCGCAAGGATTCCGGATCTTCTTCTCCCTGGCCGGAATCTGGGCCACGCTGGCCATGACCCTCTGGCTGGGCACCCTGAACGGTGTGGCGTGGATGGGGAGACTGCTCCCCGACTCCCTGTACCACGGCCACGAGATGGTGTTCGGATTCACCGCCGCCGCCGCGGCCGGTTTCATGCTCACCGCCACCCCGGTCTGGTCCAAAACCCCACCGTTGAGTGGCCGACCCCTGCAGGCGCTCTTTTTGGCCTGGCTTCTGGGACGCGTGGGAACCCTGTTCCCCTGGCATCTCCACCCCTGGTTCGCCGCCCTGGCCGACGGCATCTTCCTGTGCGGTTTTCTGATCTTCATCACCCCAACCTTGTGGTTCACCGGCAATCCGGTCCATCGGATTTTTCCCATCCTGTTGGGTTTGCTGGCCATGGGGGATCTGCTGTTCCATGGGGAAGCCCTGCAACTGACGACCCGGACCGCCCACACCGGTTTGCTTTTGGGACAAAACGCCATTATTTTCTTTCTGGTCATGACCGGCGGTCACATCCTGCCCATGTTCACCCGTGACGCCTTGCGGACCAACGGGGAGGAGATCACCTTTCCCGTCTCCAGATGGCTGGAGGGGATCAGCGCCACCACCTTGACCCTCCTGGTGGCGGCGGACCTCTTTTTTCCCGACAGCCCGGAGGCCGGATGGGTGTTTCTGGTGGCGGGTCTGGTCCAGGCTCTGCGTCTCTCCCGTTGGCACGGACACAAAACGTTGCAACACCCATTGCTGTGGGTATTGCATTTGGGATACCTTTGGTTGGTGGCGGGTTTGGCGCTGCGAGGCGTGGCAAGGCTCACGGGGCTGCTGGACGAGACCTCCGCCTTGCATGCCCTGAGTGTGGGCGCCATGGGACTGTTCACCCAAGGGATCATGGCCCGGATCGCCCTGACCCATACCGGACGACCCTTGCGGGTGTCGGCGTTCGTGGTGGCGGCTTTCGGCCTGATCACCGGCGCGGCGGTGCTGCGGGTGTTTGCGGCTCCCTGGCACGCCGGAGCCCTGTGGCTGTCCGCCGGCCTGTGGATCATCGCTTTCATGTTGTTCTGTATTGTTTTCTTGCCTGTTCTATCCACTCCCCGACCGGATGGAAAAGCTGGATAAAATCACGCAACAAGGGGGTTTGTCATGAGCGAAACATACTTCAAGGTTCTCGGCCAGAATGGCAGCTGCTGCCACGGGGGAGCCGGATCGTGGTCAACGAACGGGGAGTGGATGCCGACGGTGCATGGCAATCTGGCCCCCTGCACCCGGGGTTACCACCTGTGCCGGGCCAACGATCTGGTGGAATGGCTGGGGCCGGTCATCTGGATTGCCGATGGTCGTGGCAAATCCTTCCAGACCCCCCAACACCTCATCTTCCAGGAGGCCAGGGTGGTGCGTCCCATCCCCTCCTGGACCCCCAAGGTGGCCAGGCAGTTCGCCGCCGAATGCGCCGAACGGGTCCTGCCCCTGCTCGAAGCCCAGTCACCCCATCTGACAACCCCGCGCCTGGCGATTCAGGCCGCGCGGGAGTTCTCCGGTGGAACCGTGGACTTCGAAACCATGGCCGATTGCGCCCACGCCGCCTGGCAGGCGTCCCGCCAGTTGGACGGGGGATTGCGGGATGTGGCGGTGGCGGCTTACGGTGCGGGCATTTGGGAACAGGATGGCATGGCCGCCTGGGCCGCCGCCGGCTCGGCCAGAACCGCCTCCGCCACCCAGGCGCGGGAAGCCGCACTGGCCTTTGCCAGGGAGAACAATCTCCATCCCCGGGAAGCGGAACGGAAAGGGGAGACCGCGGGCGTCGATGCCTGGCACGCGGAACGAAACTGGCAGACCAAACGCCTGTTTCAACTGCTGGGAACCTTTTGATCAGCCGGGTCGCGTCAGCAGGGTCTGGGCGGCCAGGTAATCCTCCGGGATGCCGATGTCGATGAAAAAACCTTCGCACACCACAGCGGCCACGGTCATCCGGTGAATGCGCGGTTGCAGGAAATCGCTCTCGAAGGAGAAGCAACCCGTCAACTCCTCCCGCAGGGCGGCGGAGAGCAGAAAAACCCCTCCATTGATCAACCCCGGTCCCTGCAATCCCTTCTCCTGAAACCCGGTGATCCGGTCCCCATCCAGATGGATCGCCCCGTAACGGCTGCAATTCTCCATCGGTTTGACCGCCATGACCACCCCAGCCGGCTGTTGGGCGAAACGCGCCGCCAGACGGACCAGGGGGGCGTCGAACCAGGTATCCCCGTTCAGGACGAACGCCTGCTCTCCATGAACCCTCTCCAAACCCAGCCGGATGCCCCCCGCGGTACCCAGCGCGCGCTCCTCGACGGCGTAGACCAGCTCCAACCCATTGTAGCGCTTGCCGAAATGGTCCATGATCACATCGCTTTTGTAGCCGACGGACAAAATCACCCGCTCCACGCCCTGTCGGGCGATCAGGTCGAGCAGACGGGCCAGAAACGGTTTATCCCCCACGGGCGCCATGGGTTTCGGCAGATCCGGAACCAGGGCGCGCAGCCTTTGGCCAAGACCACCCGCCAGAATGATGGCTTCCCGGGGAAGAGGACGTGTTTGTTGATTGGTCATGCTTTCACCACCGGGCGGGGCTCGCGGTTCTTTTGGGTCCACCCGGTCCAATGTACGGGAATTTCTTCCCGAAACCAATGAAAAAGCCGTCAGGGGTGCTTGATTCCTGACTCCAACCGGGTAATGATGCGCATGTTGTCTGCCTGAATGATGATACCGGAAGGAAAAGAAAGTGACCAAGAATGACAGGAAAAAAATCCAGCCCGGCAGCCGTACCGTGCTGCCGGAACGGATCTTCAAATATTCGCCCGATGTCATTCTGACCGTGGACCACAAGCGACGGATCCTGTTCATGAGTCGCGCCATGAATCAATTCAAGCCCGAAGAGATGCTGGGCAGCGATTCCGTGCAGATCTTCCCCATGCGCGTCCGGCCCTGGTATCGGCAGGCCCTGGCGACCGCCTTCAAGAACAAGGAGAGCGGACGGTTTCAGTTTCCCACCATGGAGTCGGTCTGGTGGGAGATCCGGCTGGTGCCCCTCCAGCGGGTGGACAAGGTGGAAGAGGTGATGATCATCGCCACGGAAGTGACCGAATCGCGCATTCAGCAGGCCCAGACCATCCGCCATGCCCGGCTGGCCACCATCGGCGTGCTGGCGGCCAGCATCGCCCACGAGATCAACAATCCCAACAACGCCATACTGTTCAATGGTTCCCTCATGGCCCGAAGCTGGCAGGACGCCATACCCATCCTGGAGGAGTATTTCCAGACCCACGGGGATTTCTCCCTGGGAGGGCTGCCCTACAGCGAAGCCCGCGCCACCCTGCCGGGGGTCCTGGGCGAAATCAGCCACAATACCATGCGGGTCAAAAATATTGTGGACAACCTGAAACACCTGGCCAGAAGGGATCAGGAGACCCTGCTGGAAACGGTCAACCTCCATGAACCCCTGCGGGCCGCCCTGATGATCCTGAACTACAAAATTCGCAAACATACCGATCATTGCGAATTTCTGCCCACCAGGACGGCGCTGCCCGTCAAAGGCAACTCCCGACAGTTGGAGCAGGTGTTCATCAATGTGATTCTCAACGCCCTGCAATCCCTCGCGGAGCGAAAACAGCGGGTTTGGGTGCGCACCGCCCTGGAGACCGACGGCCAGGAACAGATGGCGCTGGTTGTCATCGAGGACGAGGGGTGCGGCATCCCCCCGGAACATCTGTCCCAGGTGACGGAACCCTTCTTCACCACCAAGAGCACCATGGACGGCACGGGTTTGGGGCTGTCCATTTCCAATCTCATCATCAAGAACCATCGGGGCAGCATACGGTTCTCCTCCGAGGTGGGACGGGGCACGACCGTCACCATCCGCTTTCCGGTCTTCCCGGCCTGAAGGAACCGGGATGATCATGCCCCCCCTCCCCTCTTCGGAACCGGCCATCGTGTTGGTGGACGACGATGTTTCGGTGCTGCAATCCGCGAAGGTGGTGTTGCGCAGCGCGGGTTTCGGCAACATCACCATCCTGGAGGAGAGTCGGGCGCTGTTGCCCCTGCTGGAAGACACCGAGGTCGCGGTGGTGGTGCTGGACCTGGTCATGCCCCACATCGCCGGCAATGAACTGTTGCCGCAGATCGTCCACCGCTACCCGGAAACCCCGGTCATCGTCATGACCGCCACGGACGAAGTGGCCATTGCCGTGGGTTGCATGAAGGACGGCGCTTTCGATTTCCTGGTCAAGCCGGTGGACGAGAACCGTTTCGTCGCCTGCGTCAAAAAGGCCCTGGAGTGGCGGGGCTTGCGCCAACAGGTGGGCGCGCTGAAGCGCTCCCTGCTCTCCGGACGGTTGGAACACGCGGATGCCTTCGCCCCCATCGTGACCGGCAACGCCAAGATGCGCGCCCTGTTTCAGTACATGGAATCCATCGCCGGCACCAGCGAGCCGGTCTTGATCACCGGGGAGACGGGTGTGGGCAAGGAGCTGATCGCCGAGGCGCTGCATCGGGTGAGCGGTCGCAACGGGGAGCTGGTCTCGATCAACGCGGC
This sequence comes from Magnetococcales bacterium, assembly GCA_015228895.1. The sequence goes on along the minus strand of JADGCR010000019.1, from coordinate 11,555 downwards.
CGGTTTGGACGACGCCCTGTTTTCCGATACGCTGTTCGGACACAAAAAGGGCGCCTTTTCCGGGGCCGACGACTCACGCACCGGATTGATCGCCCGCGGGGCGCGGGGCAGTCTGTTTCTGGACGAGATCGGTGATCTTGGACAGACCTCCCAGGTCAAGCTGTTGCGGCTGTTGCAGGAGCGCAAATACTACCCCCTGGGTTCGGATGTCCCCCGTGTGAGCGACGCGCGCATCCTGTGCGCCACCAATCACGATCTGGACAAGATGATGGCGGAAGGTCGTTTCCGGTCGGATCTGTACTTCAGGTTGCAGGTGCATCGCATCGAGATTCCCCCCTTGAGGGAACGTCAGGAGGACATTCCCCTGCTGGCCGATCATTTCCTGGGGGAGGCGGCCCGCAGTCTGGGCAAGGAGCCGGTGGAAGCCCCCACGGAGATGTACTCGCTGTTGGCCACCTGTCGGTTTCCCGGCAATGTGCGTCAATTGCGCAGTCTGATTTTTGATGCCGTGGCCCGCATGGGCAAGGGGGAACTGCCCCTGGACCCGTTCCGCAAGGCCGCGCAGGCCGCGCCGGGGGGGCGCTCCGTTCCGCTGCCCATCCCCTCCTATGAGAGAGGCACCCTGTTTCGCGATCTGTCGGGTCGTCTCCCCTCGTTGCAGGAGGTCGAACGGGAACTGGTGGCCGAAGCCGTGTTGCGGGCGAACGGCAATCAAGGGGTGGCGGCCAACTTCCTGGGCATCTCCCGGCAGGCGCTCAACCAGCGTTTGCGCAAGAAGAAGGAACCGTCGGAACCGCCATGACATCTCCCTCCGTCGATGGCGTTTCTTTGGCGACCGCCGCCACATCGTCCCGGTTCATCCCGTGCAGCGCGACACCGATGGAGAGGTCATGCGCGCGGTGGGCGAGACCGATCAAACCGACGGAACGCACTCAGGGCGCGGGCATGGAAAGCGCCAGACCGGCATCCACCCAATCCTGGTTGCCCCCGCGGAAGTAATACAGCTTGCCCGAAAAACCCAGATTGACCAGAGCCTTCAACGCCGTCGGGCTTTGCCCGCACCACCAGCCATTGCAGAATCCGATCACGTCCTTGCCTGCGAGTTTTTTCATGTTGGCCTTGGCTTTGGTCTCCTGGCCGGTCAAATCGCTGTAGGGAAGGTTGATGGCTCCGGGCAGGGTGCCCTTGGCGTACCAGTCCGGGGTCCTCATATCCACGATGAGCACCTTCCCGGCGTTGATGTCGGCGGCCATTGTCGCGAAATCCTCGACCTTGATCGTGGTGATGCCCGGCAGATCGGTGGGTTGCACACAAAAAGGGGGACAGAGACGTCTGGCGGGATCCTTGAAATCGACGATCCCCTCCTTGGAGCGGTCCTGAACGACCGGGACCCCGTTCAGGGTGAAAGGAGCGATCTTGAGACCTTTGGCATAGGCCGTCTGTTCAACCGCCACCGTCGCTCCCAACGGTTGACCCGCCCTGCCCACTCCCTCACCCGCCTGCGCCGTGGCATGCCGGGCCGTCAGCGCCAGAACCGCCAAAAAAAGTTTCAATGAACGACCTGTTTGCAACATGCGATGTCCCCCCCCTTCTCGATCAAGGATGCTCTCCATTCAAAAAACGGCAACATGATGAATCACTTTTAAAATATGCGTCAGCGATCCCGTCCTTGTCAGGAATGATCGTCTGTTCACTGGTGAAGGCATGCCCGGTCAATGATGGGCGAAGATGTCCTCCTCCTCCCATCCCGCCAGGTCCAGGGCGACCCGCACCGGCAGCGCCCGCATGCACTCCCTGGCCAACTCCAGACGGCCTTCCCTGGCCAGCAGGGAGTCCAGTTTCGTCTGCAGGGAGATCAGATGGAGGACATCCGAGGCGGCGTAGGCGATCTGTTGGGGGGTGAGGGTGTGGGCGGCCCAATCCGAGGATTGCTGCTCCTTGTTCAATTCGATCTGCAGCAGTTCCGCCACCAGATCCTTGAGTCCATGCCGGTCGGTATAGGTGCGGGTCAGACGCGAGGCGATCTTGGTGCAAAAAACCGGCTGAACCTGGATGCCGAGCCACTGTTTGAGCGCCGCCATGTCGAAACGGGCGAAATGAAAGACCTTGAGCACCGAGGCCGACTCCAATACGGACTGCAGACGGGGCGCGTGATCCGTGCGGGTCTGCACCAGGGTGGTCACCCCCTCCTCGTTGCACATTTGCACCAGGCACAAACGGTCGCGCCGGGTTTTCAAACCCATGGTTTCCGTGTCCACCGCCAGACAGCGACTGCGCAGATAGCGTTCCTGACGCTCCTGATCCAGGTCACCCGCCAGGACGATGGTGGCGGAGTCGTTCGACGGGGTGTCCGATGCGGCAGGGGTGGTGATGGTCATGATGTTTTTCTCTTGATCACTGCATGAGGGAGTTGGTATCGCTCCAGGAACCAATGTATGATAGGATACTCCAGGTGCATGCTGAAAATCCATGATGCGTTTTAAAAAATTCGAACGAAAAAGGTGCGGCGATGGCGGAAAGGGATCAGTACACAAGCGAACAACTGGCAAAAATCCGTGCAACCCTGGCGGAAGCGTTGGGAGATGACGCCTCGCAGGCGCTGGACAATCTGGATCACCGCTTCGTCGCCGCCTCGGAGGAGTTGGCAGCGGAGGCCTCCCATGGTCCGGGTGCCCGCAAGAGCCATTCCGATGGGGATGACGAGAAAAAATCCAGTGTGGACGTGGAGAGCGTCATCCAGGAGGGGCGGCTCAAAAAGATGCTGGAAACCCTCGACAAGATCCAGGACGACTCCGAGCAGGTGCGCACCCTGGTGGCGGAAATTCTGCGTCATCGGGAGGTCAAGGCCTTTCACATGGTGGACGCCATGTCCAAGGTCACCAACGATGTGGAACTGGTCAACGCCCTGGCCCATGGCATTGTCTCCCACAAGGGGGTCAATCCCCTGATCGACGGCCTGCGACACGCCACCATCAGTCCCGAAGCCATGAAATCCCTGGCCATGGGCGTGGCGGAACAGGGAACGGTCAACCACATCATCCGCGCCATCGCCACCGCGCCCCCGAATCAGCCCGAAGCGGAGGTGATCTGGGCCATGGAGGTGATGGGTCGGGGCAGCATGGAACAGATGCTGGAGGCCATCAAGCTGTTGGCCAACACCTCTCCCGGCGCGATCATTCTGGCCACGGGCATCGTCAACCGCAAGGAGGTGGCCATCGAGCCACTGGTGCGCTCCCTCTCCGCCACCAAGGGCAACGCCAAGGCCACCACCATCCTGGCGGTGGCGCTGACCAAACTGGCGGACACGGGTTCCCTGGTCACCCTGCTGGAAAAATACGTCACCGACGACACCGACGCCGGCGAAATCCTCACGGTGAAACTGGTGCAACGCAGCCTGGAGGAGAAGGGTCGCCCCAAACTGATGGCCAAGGCCGCCCGTGTGATGCACGCCAACTCCATGGCCGGCAAGATCCTCTGCATGGGGATCGTGGATCAGGGAGATCCGGGACAACTGGAAGCCACCTACCAGCGCATCGGCCACCCGGTGGGCAAGCAAATGGTGGCGGTGGGGATTTCCAAAAAGCTCTCCGCGTTGAAGGCGCTGCAGCTTCTGGGGGGGGATTATTTCAAACTTTCCAAGTTCCAGGCCACCGCGGACGCGGCCACCAAGGAGGCCCGGCAGCGCTACAACTGGATTCTGATGCATGTGCTGGGGGAGAGTCTGGAACCGAAACAGACCATCTCCGCCCGGGAAGCCCTGACCAAAGGCTTGAAACAGTAAGGCTCAAGGGCGCAGCCCTGCGAAAAAGCGTCCCACCGCCGCCGCCCCCCCCCGGGCGTAGACCTCCATGGCGGCGGTGCCCACCACCGCGATTTCGGCCTGTCCGACCAGGCACCGCACATCCTCCGGACGCTTGACGCCGAATCCCACGGCCAGGGGGGTGGTGGTGGCTCCGCGATAGCGTCGCAACAGAAGGTTCAATTGGGCGCCGAAATCGGTTTCCAGCCCGGTCACGCCCTTGCGGGCCACGCAATAGCAGAATCCCTGCGCCCGTTCCCCGATGAACCGCAACCGTTCCTCCGAACCGGTGGGCGTCATCAGCTGGATCCAGTCCAGGGCGCCCGCCCCATGGCGACCACAGGCCGCCATGGCCTCTCCGGCCTCCTGGGGGGGCAGATCCGGGATGATGAGACCTTTGACCCCCAGACGGACCGCCTGTTGAATGAACGCCTCCACACCATAGGCCATGAGGATGTTGTAATAGGTCATGATCAGAAAGGCGATGCGGGGATGACGCGCGACGCACTCCCCGATGAAGGCCAGACCGTCTTGCACCACGAACCCCTTGTCCAGGGCGGCCTGATTGGCCCGGGCGATGACCGGACCGTCGGCGATGGGTTCGGAGAAGGGGATCTGGAGTTCCATCAGTTCCACGCCGTTGTCGGCCATGGCGTCGATCACCTGGCGGTTCTCCTCCAGGGAGGGATGGCCCAGCACCAGATGGGACATGAGCAGAATGGGGGCGGCCCCCTGCTGGCGGCGCAGGGCGACCCGTTGGCGGATCAGGTTTTCCAGGGGGGTGGGTTGGGACATGTCACTCCTCGCGCGTTGCGTAACTGGCGGCTTTCTGGCGAATGTACCGCCGCCAGCCCGGATCGTTGAGGGCGTCGGCGATGGTGAAAATGTCTTTGTCCCCCCGGCCGGAAAGATTGATGATCACCAGGGCGTCCCTGGGCAGGTTCGGCAACTCCTTGAGGGCCTGGGCCACGGCGTGGCTGGACTCCAGCGCCGGGATCAACCCTTCGGAGCGCATGAGCCGCTGCAACGCCTCGATGACCTCCCCATCGGTCGCGGCCTCGAAGCGGACCCGGCCGGTGGTGTGGTGATGGGCCAGAATGGGGGAGACCCCCACATAGTCCAGACCCGCGGCCACGGAGTGGGTGTCCCGCATCTGGCCATCCCGGTTTTGCAGAAAGAAGGTCTTGTACCCCTGGGCCACGCCGATGGCGCCCGCGCCGGAAGCCAGACGCGCCGCGTGCCGCCCGCTGTCCAGGCCCAGTCCACCGGCCTCCACCCCCACCAGGTTGACTTCCGGGTGTTCCAGAAAGCCCTGAAAAATCCCCATGGCGTTGGAGCCGCCCCCCACGCAGGCGTAGACGTGGGTGGGCAAACGCCCTTCCGCCTTCAGAATCTGTTCTTTGGCCTCCAGGCCGATGATGGATTGAAACCAGGAGACCATTTCCGGAAAGGGGTGGGCGCCGCAGGCGGTGCCCAGGACATAATGGGTGTCGTCCATGCTGCCGACCCAGTCCCGCAGGGCCTCGTTGACCGCGTCCTTGAGGGTTTGGGAGCCGGAAGCCACCGGGACCACCCTGGAGCCAAGGCGTTCCATCCAGAAGACATTGGAGCGTTGGCGTTCCACGTCTTCGGCCCCCATGTAGACGACGCACTCGAACCCCATGCGCGCGGCCATGGTGGCGCAGGCCATGCCATGCTGACCGGCTCCGGTTTCCGCGATGGCGCGGGTTTTGCCCATGCGTTTCATGAGCAGGCCCTGCCCCATGACGTTGTTGGCCTTGTGGGCCCCGGTCTGATTGAGATCCTCCCGTTTGATGTAGATCCGCCGGTCGAACTGGCGGGAGAGGTTCCCGGCGAAGGTCAGGGGGGTGGGACGACCGGAATAGTTCTCCATGAGGGCCACATAGTCGCGCCAGAAGGCGGGGTCCGCCCGGGCCGCCTCATAGGCGGCGGTCAGGCGACGGAAGGTCTCGTGGAGGATCTCCGGGATGAAGGCCCCGCCAAAATCACCAAAATATCCTGTTCGCATGCACGGCTCCCCAGAGACGGACGACAACCCAACCCGATTGGCTGGTTCACTATATCTTTTCGCCCCGGCGCAAGAAAGGCGTTTTGGTTGCGGCCACCGTTTTTTCCGGTTAGGATTGGGCGATGAACCCCATTCCCATCACCCGCCAGGCGGGCCGCATCCTGATCGACGCGCAGGAGTTGGAGTATCTCTGGACCCGCTCCCCCAGGCGCAGTCGGATGGCATTGCGCGTGACCTCAAGCGGAGCGGTGGAGGTGCGCACTCCGATTGGATCGACTCTGCGGCGGGTGGAGATTTTCTTGCGGGAGCACGGTGCCTGGTTGCTGGCCCGTCGGAGTCTGCTGCTGGAAGCGTCGCGGCGACGGCCCCCGTTGGCGGAGGGTTTTCTGCTGCCCCATCTGGACGCCACCCTCACGTTGCGGATCATGGGGCCACAGGCCACCCGTGTGCGGCGGTCCGGGGACGAGTTGCTGCTCCCTCCGCCCCTGACGCCCGGAGATCTGGAGCGGACGTTGGAGCGGTGGTATCGCCGGGAGGCGCGGACCCATCTCGTGGCCCGATTGCGCGCCCGCGCCCGGGAGATGGGGATTGAGCTCGACACCATCACCATTCGCGGTCAAAAGAGCCGCTGGGGCAGTTGTTCGAGCCGCGGGGGCATCAACCTCAACTGGCAACTGATGTTGCTGCCCTCCCGCGTGGTGGAGTATGTGCTGGTCCACGAGTTGTGTCACCGCCAGCACATGAACCACTCCCCGGCCTTCTGGTCACTGGTCGGTTCCCATCTGCCGGACTATCCCCTGTTGAAAAAACAGCTGGAAATCATTCAGACCCCGTGGCGGCCGGATGGGGGTTGACCTTTAAAATCCTCACGCTTGGCCCCATCAAATGACAGCATAAACGATTCATCGTTCTGAAAACCTTTCATGATCACTTTTTTCAACAGATCTTCATGCGCATTCTTCTTCTCAATGATTTCGATGCGGCGATTGCTGGACCTTTCCAGTTTGACAATCTTTTGAAAGGATGAAACCATCAGTCCCGCTCCTCCCCGGACAGGATATCCTCCTGGATTCTGGTCATGGCCAGGATGGTGTCGTCAAAATCCTTCACCTCAATACCCAGAATCGGACTGATATCCGCCGGAGAAAAGGTATTGACCTTGCTTCTTCTCGAACTCTCCGGCAGCAGAGTCAAGGCCAAACCGGCATGGTACACGCGCACCGCGTCCACTGATAACATTTCCGATTCATGATAATGATATTTTTGCGCCAACCTGCTCCTTGATCCCTCCGGCAGATGGTTCATCATGATCAAAGTGTTGAATTCCTTGACGATGTAATCACTGTGGGTGGTAAGAAAAATTTTGACGCCAAGATTGGCCAGACGGGCAAACAAGCGCGCGATGCGCCGTTGATTCTCCGGGTGCAGATTCAACTCCGGCTCGTCCACCAGCAGCATCTCCCCCGGCTGGGCCATATGCTGCAAATACAACCCGATGGCAAGCAACGAGCGCACCGCGCTGGAGCTTTCATCCATGGTCAATTTGGCACGATTTTTTTTGGATAAAAAATACAATTCATCATTCACCACCCGATACTCCCCACCAATCATGTCATGAAATGCATTGAGGAGGGTTGGGTGGTCTTTTACCAGGAAACTGTCATTCTTGACAATTTCTTGAAAATTCCTTGTAAAATCAATAATATCTATACCACACACCTTCTCCCCTTTTCAAACCCATCATTTCCAGGCAAACTGGTGACACCATGGACGATCTGCTCTTTTTGGCCCATCGCATTCCCTATCCACCCAGGAAGGGGGACAAAATCCGCTCGTATCACCTCCTGCGGCTTTTGTCCCAACGCTACCGGGTGCATCTGGGCGCTTTTGTGGATGACGCCAACGATCTGCCCCATGCCACGACCCTGGCCCGGATGTGCGGCGGGGAGACCCGTTTCATCCGGCTGCACCCTTTGCTGGCCAGAGTGCGCGCCCTGCAGGGATTGCTGACCGGAAGCTCCCTCACCCTGCCCTACTACAACCACCGCGCCATGGGCCAATGGACCCGCGACCTGTTGCGACGCCACCCCATCACCCGGATCGTGGTCTATTCCGCCGCACCGGCCCAGTTCGTGCTGCACGATGTCAACCCGGCCATTCGCCGGGTGATCGATTTCGTGGATGTGGATTCCCTCAAGTGGGATCAATACGCCTCCGGGCGCCGGGGACTCTCCCGCTGGATCTATCGCCGGGAGGCGCGCACCCTGCTCGCGGATGAAAAAAGGATCGCCGCCGCTTTCGACGCCGCCCTGTTCGTCAGCGAACCGGAAGCCAACCTGTTCAAGACCCTGGCCCCTGAAACCAGCGGCAAAATCGACTTCTGGGAAAATGGCGTGGACGTGGATTTCTTCTCGCCACATGGGAATCACGAGAATCCCTTTGACCAGGGGGATCGCCCCCTGGTCTTCACCGGGGCCATGGACTACTGGGCCAATGTGGACGCCGTGACCTGGTTCGCCACCACCGTCTTTCCCACGGTGCTGGCCCAAATCCCCAGGGCGCGCTTTGTCATCGTCGGGGGACGACCCGCCAGGGAAGTGCTGGCGTTGCAACGGATGCCAGGGATCACCGTCACCGGCAAGGTGCCGGATGTGCGCCCCTTCATCGCCTGGTCCAAGGCGGCGGTAGCCCCCATGCGCATCGCCCAGGGAATCCAGAACAAGGTTCTGGAGGCCATGGCCATGGCCCGTCCGGTGTTGGCCACCCCCAAGGCCATGGAGGGAATCCGCATCCCCGACCCCATGCTGCGCTGGGTGGGAGATGAGGCGCAAACCCTGGCGACCCTGGCCATCGACCTGCTCAACGGGGCGGATGAGGACGGTTCCCAACCCCCTTGCGGTCCCCTGGGCCGGGAACATGTGCTGACCCATCACAACTGGTCCATCACCCTGGAAAAGGCCGCCGCCCTGGTGGCGGGCTGAAACGACCCCATGCGCATCGCCCACATCCTCTATCGGCTGGATATCGGCGGGCTGGAAAGCGTGGTGGCCGAAATCGTCAACCGTCTGCCCCAGGACCGCTTCGACCATGCCATCATCTCCCTGACCGAGATCACCCCCTTCCGGGAACGGCTCCACCATCCCCGGCTCTCCCTGCACGCCCTGCACAAAAAACCGGGCAAGGATCTCCTGGTGTGGTTCCGTCTGTGGCGACTGCTGCGCCAGCTCCAACCACACCTGGTCCATACCTGCAACCTGGCCGCCATGGAAGCGGTCATCCCCGCCACCCTGGCCGGGGTCAAGGCCACCCTCCACGCCGAACATGGCCGGGACAGCTACGATCCGGACGGCACCAACCCCAAATACCTCCTGTTGCGCCGCCTCCTGGCCCCCTTCGTGGATGGCTTCATCCCCGTCTCCCAGGATCTGGAGCAGTGGCTGACGGACGAGGTCGGGGTCTCCCCCGCCAAAATCCATCGCATCATCAATGGGGTGGCCCTGGGGGAAGGCTCCCGCCTGACCGGACGGCTCCCCCTGCCCAAAGCCGGTTTCGCCCCGCCCCGGGCCCTGGTCATCGGCACGGTGGGACGGATGTGGCCCATCAAGGATCACCTCACCCTGGTGGCGGCCTTTGCCCGCCTGCGGCAACTGGCACCGGACCGGGAGGTGCGGCTGGTGATGGTCGGCGACGGTCCCCAACGCACCCTGGTGGAACAACGCATCGCCCAACTGGATCTGGGGGAACGGGTCTGGATCACCGGCTGGCGCGCAGATGTCCGGGAGCTGCTGTTGGGCATGGATCTCTTCGTCCTTTCCTCCCTGGCGGAAGGGACGCCCCTGACCATCCTGGAGGCCATGGCCGCCGCCCTTCCCGTGGTCGCCACCCGGGTGGGGGGGGTGCCGGACCTGGTCATCCCCAGACAGACCGGCACCCTGGTCCCGCCCGACGACCCGGAAGCCATGGCCCGGGCCATGGCCCTCTATCTGGACGCGACCCTCGCGGCCACGCAGGGCGCCGCGGGTCGGGAACGGGTCGAGCGTCATTTCTCCATGGAAGGGATGGTGGCAGCCTATCGCCGCCTGTTCGAGGAAACCTGGTTACGAAAATGCATGTAACTTTACAATTCTCTTTTTGATTTTTTTCGTCAAAGCGGCTATCCTGAAAAAAAAATGGCTGCCAATCCTTTGAGGAGCTTGCAATGGCCAACGTCCCTGACCCACACGCCAACCGGGAGGATTCGACCACAGACGGGGTTGAACAGCATCGGCGTCGGCGTCTTCTCAAAGGGCTCGTCACCACCGGGGCGGGAGTGCCGCTCATGCTCACCCTGAGCAGCGGAGCCGCCTTGGCCGCTGCCAGCAATAAAAACTGTATCGACAACACCCTGACTTACGATAAAGACGATTACCGCTGCATCGCCAACGCGGCCTCCGAGACCGTGCCGGAACGCCGGGGACTGCGCCTGGCCTATTTTGGCGATACCGCCGGGGTGGGTGGCGATGACATGACCATCAACGGCACGGCCGCAGACAACGACCTGTGCCTGATCTATCACAAGCGCAGCGATGTCGCGGATGCCGGTGCGCCTGTTGTCGGAGTCTCGTCAACCTGGGGCAAGGACGGTACCAATGTCCGCATCACCGAATCGTGCTGGAACTCCTTTATCCAATGATCGCCAATCCTGGAGCGTTCCCCGGAACCTGCCGCTGACCTGGGAACCCTTCGAAGAGGCCTTTTTTGTGTTCAATCCCCTCTCCAACGAAACCCATGTCCTCAACGCCCTGGCGGTCGAAATCCTGGATCTCCTGAGACAAGGACCGGCGACCCTGCCGGAACTACTCGCGCTTCTGGGGGTGGAGATGAACGGCGCACCGGATGACGCCACACTTCCCTATCGCACTCTGTTGCAGGCGTTGGACCAGTATGGCCTGATCGTCCCCGTCGAATCGTGAAGATCGGCGACCTCGCATCCGGGGAGGTGTCCCGGCGTCTCGACCATCCTGGCCTGCTCTGGCGTGCGGGACCGTTTTTGGTCCGGCTGCGCGCCTCCGCCCCCGATTTCGCCGGGCAGTTTCATCAACTGTACGGACAACATCAACTGGTGGAGGAGCCTTGCGGAGAGGTGACGGATTTTCATCTGGAACTGGCCCGTGGCCGGGGCCTCCGGCGCTGGTGGCGTCCCAAGGTCTTCTTCGAGCTGGATGGCCCGACCCGTCTGTCCCCGTTTCCCCTGGATCACGCCCTGCCCCTGTTTGAATGGGGGTTCAATTATGGCATCGCCACCCGCGCCAACCAGTATCTGCTGCTGCATACCGCGGTGGTGGCCAAAGGGGAGCGCGCCCTGCTGCTGCCCGGTCTGCCCGGCTCCGGCAAAAGCACGTTGTGCGCGGCCCTGATGCTGCGAGGGTGGCGGCTGTTGTCCGACGAATTCGCCCTGGTGCGTCCCGCCACGGTGGCGATCCACCCCCTGCCCCGCCCCATCGCCTTGAAAAACGCCTCCATCGGGGTGATACGCGCCTTCGATCCCCAGGGGGTGCTTGGCCCGGAGTTCCCCAAGACCCGCAAAGGGACCGTGGCCCATCTGCGCCCCTCGCTGGCCAGCGTGCAGGCCCAGGAGCGGCAGGCCCGGGCCGCCTGGGTGGTGGCCCCCCGCTTTCAGGCCGGCGCCGCCGCCCGACTGGACCCGGTGTCCAAGGATCACGGCTTTCTGCGCCTGGCCCACAACGC
>JADGCR010000199.1 GCA_015228895.1 Magnetococcales bacterium | reverse complement strand
TATATCAAGGAGACCTCGGACCTCTCCTTCAACTCGTTGCCGGACCTCTCCCTCTATATCTACAGCAAGTTCGGTACCACGGAACATTATGCGGACGCCCTCAAGGCGACCATGGCCATCTATCCGGAGTTGCAGCAGATCTATCACGGCACGCTCCAGGGCGCGGCGCGCAAGTGATCGGGAGCCGGACGATCCCATGATGAACGATTCCACCTTCCGTAAGCCTCTTGCGGTTGGTCGCAAGGGTCTGCCTTTGTTGCTGTTGGCTGTGTCGCTGCTCGCGGGTTGTGGCGGGGCGCAGGTCAAATCCGCAGAGGAACCGGATACCCCGGAGATCGTCCAACTGCTGGCAAACAAACCGGAAGCGTTGCAACCCCTCTATCGCAAGCTGGCCCGCGAAGGGGGACGCAACGCCGTCCTCAACTACCAGCAGATCGGGGTGGCCGCCCTGGAGTCGGGTCACAAGGAACTGGCCGGGGAGGCTTTCGACCAGGCCATCTCCCAGATCAATTCGATCTACGCCGGCACGGAGAGCGCGGCCAAGGCCCGCAGTCTGTGGTTCGAGGAGGGGGCGAAGGATTTCAAGGGGGAACCCTACGAACGGGCCATGACCTTTTATTACCGTGGTCTGATCTACCTGATGAACGGGGATCTGGAAAACGCCCGCGCGTCGTTCAAGGCCGCCATCGAGCAGGATGCCTTTGTTGAGGAGGATCAGTACGGCAGCGATTTCGCCCTGATGTATCTCCTGAGCGGTTGGGCTTCGCAAAAACTGGGCAACGAAGAGTTCGCCAGGGAGGCTTTCGACCAGCTCCTCAAGCTGCGCCCCAACTTCAAGTTGCCGCCCCCGGATCACAACGTCCTGATCATCGTCGAGACCGGCAACGCCCCCCGCAAGCTTTCCGACGGCATGGGGCACTACCAGATGAAGTTCCGTCCAGGCAAGCATTTCGTCGAACAGGGCGCGCGGCTGCAGGTCAAGGGGCAAACCCTCGCCGCCTTTCCCATGGAGGACATCTTTTATCAGGCCAACACCCGTGGGGCGCGGGCCGTGGATGTGATTCTCAAGGGGAAGGCGGTTTTTCGGCAAACCACGGCGGATGTGGGTAACGCCATGAGTCAGGTGGCCGCCAACGCCATGGTGGCCGCCCCGCTGTTTGACGGTGGCGGTTCCCATGTCCAGAGCATCAGCGCGGGGCTTGGGCTGGTTGGGGCGGTCACCTCCATGGCCGCCATCTCCTCCCGGCCAGAGGCGGATACCCGCTACTGGAAGAACCTCCCGGACAAGGTGCATCTGGCCACCCTGCATCTGGAACCCGCTGCGGGGGTGATGGTGCAGGGGGAGTTCCTGGACGAGCGGAACCAGGTCAGGCCGGAACTGGCCAGGAGCGCCCCGATCCACTTCGTCAATGGTCATGGTGTGGCGTGGTTGCGTTCACGCTCCGCTCTGCAACGGGGCGATGCCTGGCACAATGTGTTCGAGTGAGGGTGTTGGGCCGGCATGCGGCGGATGGGAAGGTTTTTGTTGACATCACCCCGGTCTCCCTGGATGATGCACCCGAGTCGGGTTGGCCCGGCGAGAGGGCGTTGACGGGCGGGGTTGGAACAGGTTTGTTAACCGCATCAATCTTGGGACAGGCGCTAATGAAAAATACATCGAGACTATTGTTGGGGCTGGTGGCCGTCGTGGCACTTTCCGGGTGCGAGACCATGCCCACCAGGGTGGACAACTCGCCGGGCACGCCCACGACCTATATCGATCCCGGTACGGCCGGACCCCTCGCCGGAGTTGGCATCGAGAGTCAGGACATCATGGCCATGACCGACAAAATGGTGCGGGGCATGCTGGAAATCCCCCAGATCGCCCAGGCCAAGGCACCCCCGCGGATCATCCTGGATCCGGCGGAATTCCAGAACGAATCGTCCCAGGCCATCAATAAAAATCATATCCTGGAAAGGTTGAAGGTCGATTTGAACCGTTCGGCCAAGGGGCGGCTGATGTTCATTCCCCGGCAGAACGCCGCGGTGGTGGAGAAGGAACGCCAGTTGAAACGGGCGGGCAAGGTGGACGCGGGCACCACCGGCCTGACCAAGGCCGCTGCGGGCGGGGATTATCTGCTCAAGGGCAAGTTCACCTCCCAGGATCAACGCACCAAGGATGGCCGGATTCAACGGAGCAATACGATCTTCATCTCGCTTCTGGATCTGGAGTTGGGGGCCGAAATCTGGAGCGATTACTTCGATGCGGCCAAGTATGCCAGGGATGATGTCGTCTATCATTGATGGCGCGGGTGACCAATACGGTTTTGATTGCATGGCGATTATCGGTGGAGGAGATCATGACCAGCCAGAAAATGTCGTATCGGTTTGGAACGCGGGGATCTTTGTGTGGTATGGCGCTGCTGCTCCTGACCTCCTGCACGATGGGTGGTCTGAACGAGTCCCAGCCCATCTGTGATCTGGATGAATACCAGAAGGCCATCGCCACACCCAGGGATCCGGAGCTGGTGCCCCGCATTCCCGGCGTGGTGTCGAAAATGCCCCTCAATCATCTGAACATCACCGACAAGCGCATCCTCAAGAAGGTGATGGTGCACTCCCTGAATGCGGACCGGAACGACAACGGGCGCATCCGTGTCTGGGCGCGTCTGGTCAACTGCACCGAGTTTCCCCTGCAGGTCGAGGGCCGCACCCATTTTCTGACCGACATGCAGGCCCCGGCGGAGCCGGTTTCCGCCTGGACCAGAGTGCAACTCCCCGCCAAGACGTTCAACATTTACGAAGTCCAATCCGTCACCGGCAAAGAGGCGTTCAGTTTCCTGATCGAACTGCGGGAGGGGAAATGATGAACCCGATTGACAGGAAGACGCTCACCCTCCTGATGGTGGGGATGTTGCTGCCGGGCCTGGCTGGTGCCGCCGGTCCCTACCGGGACAATCAGCCCGACGTGATCGGGGGGGTGGACCGGGACGCGGAACGGGCGCAACGCCGGAACAGTGCGAGCGTGGACCCGGCCGAAGCGGTGGCCCGGTTCAGTCTGGCCTACGTCAAGGCCAAAAAGCCCAGAATCGCCGTCTACTGGAACCGGAAGCTCTCCGAGTCCGCCGGCTCCCAGTGGGTGGCCAGCGACCGGGTGGTGGTCCAGGAGGAGAGCCGCTTCAAGGGGACCTTCGATGGCCGGGCCAACGACGCCACCGACTCCAAGACCACCGCCATTTCCCATCAAACCAGGGTCGATGCCGGTGCCGAGCGACGTGGCGGGCCGGGGGAGCTGGAGATGGCACGGTTCGAGGATGGCATGCTGGGGGCCTTCAGCGAGGCGGGCTGTCATCTGGTGGACCGGAATGTCATTTTGCGCATGGCCCCGGAGGGTGATGGCCAGGGGGGGAGCGCCATCGAATCCGCCGCCTTGCAGCGGTATGCGGACCTGCTGATGGAGGTGGTGCTGATTCCCAGTCGGGGCACCCGATCCGGTTTCGCCTTTCGCATTTCGGCCAAGAACCTGAAAAACGGTCGCATCCTGGCCAGTCTGGTGCATCAGCCCAATGAACTGGAAGCCGGGGAGGGGGGTGAATGGGTGGCGGGACCCAACGGCTATGAACTCAAACAGGATCCCTCCGGGTTCTTCGATCATCAGGGACGCCTGACAGGCATGAAACTGATGCAGTCCCTGGCGGGAACCCTGTAATCCTCCTTGGAAGGGGCGTGGTTCCCATGCGAACGGTCCTCTTTGCCGCCCTGTGGTGGTGGTTGTGCGCCGGGTATCTCCAGGCCGAATCCCGTTTGGCCCTGGTGATCGGCAACGGGGCCTACGGGAAAGGGGGCGTGTTGCCCAATCCGGTGCGGGACGCCCGATTGATGACCTCCAGTTTGAAAACCGTTGGATTCGATGTGGTCTCCGTCAACGACGCCACGCGCTCCGACATGAAGAACGCCATCAGGAAATTCACCGACAAGATCACACAGGCGCAATCCAAACATCCGGTGGCGTTGTTGTATTATGCCGGGCACGGGGTCCAGGTCAACGGTCGCAACTACATGATGCCCGTGGACATCAGCATCGATACCCCCGCCACCCTGGAGTTCGACGCCATCGATGTGGATCAGGTGATGCAAATGATGAACGAGGCCGGCGGGCGGGTTATCATTCTGGTGCTGGATGCCTGTCGCGACAACCCGTTCCCCGCCAAGACCCGTTCCATCAATCGGGGACTGGCGCGCATGGACGCCCCGGTGGGCACCCTGATCGCTTATGCGACCGCTCCCGGTTCCGTGGCGCGGGATGGGGATGGTGCCAAAAACAGTCCCTTCACCAAGGCCCTGTCCGAAGAACTCCTCGTGCCCGGCATTTCCATCGAGAAAGTGTTTCGCAATGTGCGCAACAAAGTGATGAAGATGACCAACAAGGAGCAGGTTCCCTGGGAGGCTTCCTCCTTGACCGGGGAGGATTTCTACTTCCTGCGTGACACCACGGCCACGGCGCAGGATGAGCAGGAACACCTCCGGTGGAACCGTGTGCGTACCTCCACTTCCCGGCAGGATTTGCAGGATTTCTTGTCCGAGTATCCCCAGGGCGTGTTCGCGGATGTC
>JADGCR010000198.1 GCA_015228895.1 Magnetococcales bacterium | reverse complement strand
CAAACAGGACTCCTGGAACGCCCTCAACATCTGGCTGGTGGTCCTGGGGGCCATCGCGGTCCACGAGATGGGCCACGGCCTGACCTGCAAGCACTTCGGCGGCGAGGTGGACGATATGGGCTTCCTGCTGCTCGCCTTTCAGCCCTGCCTGTACGCCAACGTCAACGACGCCTGGCTGTTCGAGAACAGTCGTCACAAATTTTATGTCGCCCTGGCCGGTGTGTGGTTCGAACTGGTTCTGTGCGCTTTCGCCGTCTTCATCTGGACGGTGAGCGACGTGGATGCCACCCTGGGGAGGGTCTCCTTCATCCTGGTCACGGTGGCCACGGCCTCATCGTTGTTTCTCAACCTCAATCCCCTGATGAAATTCGACGGGTACTACATTCTGAGCGATCTGCTGGAGATCCCCAATCTGCGGCAGAACGCCATCGACTGGTTCTCCCACTCCCTGAAGAAGAACCTCCTCCGACTGGAGGTGAAGCCGCCGTTCACGCCGGACCGGCGGGAGAGAAGGATCTACTTCAATTACGGGCTGCTGGTCGTGGGGTATCTCACCACGATGATGTCCGGTCTGGCCTTTCTGGGTTATGGCGTGATCGCGGACGCCTACGGCTTCTGGGGCGTGATTTTTTTTCTGGGCCTGCTGTACAAGCTGGTCAGGATGATGACCGGCGGTTGGCTGGAAACTTTGGGGGATTGGACCATGAAAAGTTTGTTCGCCACCTGGCCCAGACGCGTCGTCACCGGCGGGGGGCTGGGTCTGTTTCTGTGCCTGCTGGTTTTGTGGCATCCCCGGGTCATCATCCTGACCAGTGGCGAGGTGGACGTGGAATCCCTGGCGGTGCGCGCCCCGGAAAACGGTTATGTGACGCAACTCGGCTACCGGGAGGACCGCTCCCTGGGCGGCGGACCCGGCGCGCCCCTGTTCACCCTGGAAGCTCCGGAACTGGAATTGGAGTTGAGCCGCCTGATCGCCCGGATGGAAGGGATGGCCATCGACCGCAACGCCGCCATGAGCCTGGGGGAGCGCAGCAAGATCCAGCGTGTCGCCATCGATGCCAACCATGTGCAACAGCAGGTGCTGGGGTTGCAGAATCGGCTGCGTCAACTGTCCACGCCGATCCCGGCCGGGGAGTGGCAGGTGGACGGACCGCCGCCGATGGTCCTCGCGGGACGCTATTTCAAACGGGGCGAGACGGTGCTCACCCTGATCCCGGCCAGAAAGCGCCGGATCAACGTCATTCTGGAACAATCAGATCTCTCCATGGTGCGTGAGGGGGACGCGGCCCGGATCCGGCTGGCCGGAGCGGCGGAGACCACCTTTTCCGGTCGGGTGCAGACCGTCACCCCGGTGACCAGGGTGGAGGGTCCGAACCGTCTGTTCCAGGTGCGCATCGGGATGCACATTCCCGACGGGGTGCGCCCGCCGCCGCCGGGCGTCACGGGGGAGGTCAGGATCGCAGGGGAACGGTCGCCCTTGTGGGTTCACATTCTGCGTCCCTTGCGCGCCACTTTTCGCATCGATCTGTGGGTCTAATTCAATGGAGAGGCACGGTATGAGCAATCGGAAGGAAACATCCAGGCGGGCATGCGCCACGGGAACCCTGATGATGTTGCTGGTTTCGCCCTTGTTTCCCGCTGGCGCGATATCGGCGGAAAACGGCGCCGGGGAGGCTTCCATCAATCTGCGGGGGGTGGTTCTGCCGGTGCATCAGTCCAAACTGGGTTTCACCCAGAGTGGTGTGGTGATCCAGTTGCCCATGGAGGGCGCGATGGTGAAAAAGGGGGCGTTGCTGGCGGGCATCAACGATTCCGTGGCCCAGCAACAGGTGGCCAAGGCCCGAGCCTCCCTGGCGGGAGCCCAATTGAAACTGGCCCAGGCGACCAACACCCAGGAGAAGAATCAACGCCTCCACGCAGAAAAGATCCTCTCCGACATGGCGTTGAAGGAGGGGGAATACGGCATCACCCAGGGAAAGATCGGCATGGATCAGGCCAACGCGGAGATGGCCTCCGCCCGTCTGGCCCTGGAAGGGACCAAACTGTTCGCCCCATTCGACGGCGTGGTCTCCCGCGTGACCGCCCATCTGGGGGAGTGGATCGGAGCGGGCGCCCCCGCCCTGGAACTGGTGGACATGAATCACCTGGAAGTGAGCATGGATGTCCCGCCGGACTCGCTGACCGGTCTGGAAGCGGGTCTGGAGACCGGGGTTTTCATTGACGGAAAGCGGGCGGGCACGGCCAGAGCCCGCACCATTCTCCCCCTGGTGGACGCTGCCAGTGGTCTGCGCCGGGTGATCTGGAGCGTGACACCCGACGCGGGCGCGGTGATGACGGGCCGTTACGTCACCCTGGGAGGATGGCGCGCGCGGGACGAGGGAGGCAAGCCATGACCCCGCCGCGCACAGGGTGGGCACTCCTGCTCCTGATGCTGATGCCGCCCGGCGTGGTCGCGGCGGACCCGGCGGACCCGGTGGACCAGGCCGCGCAGGCGCTTTTGGAACTGTCGGCGCAACGCTCCGAGGGCGCCTCCGGGGAGGCGACCCTGACCCTGGAGGACATCCTGGCCATCGCCTTGCGTGACAATCCGGGGCTGGCTTCCAAGGGGGCGCAACTGCAGAACAGGCAGGCCAGCGCTTCCGCCTCCTTTCGCAAGATGCTGCCCACCCTGGCGTTGAGCGCTACCCGCTCCGACATCCAGTTCGCCACGGCGGCCGGCAGTTCCGAGGCGGAATCCTTCGGCACCACTCTGACGTTGACCCAGCCGATCTATCGGGGGGGTGCCCTGTGGAGCGGCTGGAAGTCCTCCCAGACCCAGGAACAGCAGGCCAAACTGGAGTTCACCCACGCGGCCCGCACCTTGACGAAGGAGGTCAAGGCGGGCTGGTACGCCTTGCTGGAGAAGCGGCAGTTGTTGAAAGAGGCCGAAGCCGCCATGACCCGCCTGCATCAGCACGAGAAAAACGCCCAGGCGTTCTTCCGGGAGGGGCGCATCTGGCGCAACGAGATCCTCCAGGCCAGCGTCAAGGTGGCCCAGGGGGAACAGAATCTCATCACCGCGCGCAACCAGGTGGAGTTGGCCAAGGCGGAACTCAACCGGCTGATGCGCCGTCCCATGGACCACCCTCTGGACCCCAGTGGCGCGTTGACCTGGGCGCCGATGAACTGGACATTGGCAGAGGCTTACGCCCATGCCCGGCGACATCGCACCGACCTGGAGCGTTCCCGACTGGAGATCGAGGTGGGTAAAAGCAACGAAACCTCCGCGGCTTCCGCCGCCCTCCCCTCGGTGACCCTGACCGGGAGCTACACCCTGGACTCCCCCACCTCCTCCTATCATGAAAACGACGCCACCCTGACCACGCTGCTCTCGGTGAACTGGACGGCCTGGAACTGGGGCCAGACCGGACAGGAGGTGACCGCGGCCAAGGCCGGCACGTTGAAAAACCAACTGGTGTTCGACGACCAGCTCCAATCGGTTCTGCTGGAAACCAGGAAAGCCTTTTTAGCCTCCACGGAGTCCGCTGTCAGGATCGAAGTCATCAAAAAATCCCTGCAACAGGCCGAAGAAAACTACCGGGTCAATCAGATCCGTTACCGGGAGCAGCTCGGCACCGCCACGGACGTACTGGACGCCATGGATCTGCTCACCAATACCCGCAACACCTACACCTCAGCACTGGCGACCTACCTGACCTCCATGGCCGCTTTGGACCTGGCGGTCGGCAAGGGCGCGGAAAATCTGGAGATGACCAAAAATGCCACACTCCCGGCAAAACCCTGACGCCCCTTCGTCCTCCAGGGAGTGGCGACGCATGATCCGTTCCCGCTACGACAAGGAGATCCTGATGAAACTGGAGGATGGAACGCACCTCTCCGGACATGCCAAGGACATGAATGCCAAAGGATTTTTTTTGTTCATCGATGCCACCTCGCTGGATCCGCGTCTGCAAGGGATGCGGGGAGTGCTGTTGGAGGATCTGCACGGGGAACAGGTCACTCTGGCGTGTCGGATCATGCGCGTCAACGAGGTCGGGGTGGGGGTGCAGTTTCTTGCGGAAGAATGAAACGATTTTTTTTCTCATTACGACATTTTTTGCTTGCCATGAATTGTCCATATTGACTAACTTATAAATCGATCTTTTCAGCAACAAACGGTGACGCGCCTTTCGCGTCACCAAAGTCAGGCCACCACACCAAACCACAGGAGCGCCTCATGCTGAACTTCTTTCCCTCCTCATT
This sequence comes from Magnetococcales bacterium, assembly GCA_015228895.1. The sequence continues at coordinate 364 of JADGCR010000198.1, read as the reverse complement.
CCGCTGACACCACCCACAAACCGGGTGGATTCACATCCATCTGCCTGCGGCAACACGGCTTTTCCACCGATTTCTTTATTTCTTCGGAGGCGCATATGCTGTTGTTCTTTTCTTGCCCGTTTCCCTGAAGAAACCCGCGGCACTGACATCGCACATCCTGACTCTTGAACGAACAGAACGACTTTGGAGAACCTAAATGTCCGATCATAAAGAAAAAAAGAAGAAGAAAGTCGGGTCGCAGAAAGTGGAGCAGTTGGAAGACCGCATTGCCCCTGCCATGATTGGTGGGGATTTGGCATCGGCAGCAGCCGACTTTCCGCCTCCAACCTACGACACGCCGCCCCCGACCGGTGGCGAGTACACA
>JADGCR010000197.1 GCA_015228895.1 Magnetococcales bacterium | reverse complement strand
GAATCCAGGGCGGAATCCACCCGGCTGATGGTCTTGTTGGCGCTTCCCTGGGTGCTGACACCCGCCGTGGCGCCCGCCGCCACGGAGAGCAGGGAGACGGTCGTGGCCCGCATCACGCTGACCAACAGGGTCTGGTTGACATCCGCGCCCACCTGAAACACCTTGGCCGTCTCCCAGCCGCCGCTCAACAGAACCTGATTGTTGAACTCCGTCTGCACCGAAATCCGGTCGATCTCGGAGAGGAGCTGGTTGATCTCCTTTTGCAGGGCCAGCCGATCCGTCGGATTCAGGGTATCGTTGGCCGCCTGCACCGACAGTTCACGAATACGCTGGAGGGCGTTGGTGGTTTCGTCCAGCGCCCCTTCCGCCACCTGAAACATGGAGATGGCGTCATTGGCGTTGCGCGCCGCCTGGTTGATTCCCCGGATCTGGGCCGTCATGCGGGTGGAGATGGCCATGCCCGCCGCGTCATCCTTGGCGCTGTTGATGCGCAATCCCGAAGAGAGGCGTTTGAAGGTGGTCCCCAGAGCGTTGGTGGAAAGCGACAGTTTCCGTTGGGCGTTCAGGGAGGCCATATTGGTGACGATCGAAAGTGACATGTTCGTTACTCCTTCCATGTATAAAGTCCAAAGTGACTCTATTGATACTGATCCGTCCCTGGCTGAATCGTGAACCGTTCATTTTGTGAGCAGGTCGGTCCGAACCTGATGCCGCGCACACCTTCATAATTCAATGCATCGGCGTACTAAAAAACAAAAACTAAAAAGAATGCTAATCAAACATATATCATTAATTAGATTATATATCTAATCAAACAGCCGACCACAAGGCAGCTCCAGGTCAGGGTTCATGAGCGATCAGACCGCTTTTGAAGGGATCCGGTCGATTCACCCGGCCACTCAGATGGGACGGACGAACGGCGCGATCTCTTTTTGGGGGCCGACAGCCCGGACCCGATCCTACGGAACCGACCGTATCAGACGCGGAATCCAAACGTCAGGCAACGACTCATTCGACAATGGGGTGCGGGCATGATGATGAACAGCCCTGGAACAACGGAAAACAGCTTGATTGGACATGTTGGAAGGCCTCCTGACCCGGCACCATTCATGGCGTCCGTTTCGTAATCATCCTTGACTGGAGGTGGGTTGTTCATTTTGAAGGGCCAACCCTAACCCTTTGCGATGGATGGATCCATCGCCAACACCAGATCATTCCGTGATCGGGTGGGTCTCTGCCGGGGACTTTATCAAGACATCCTGCCTTGGCCACCGGTTTCAACGACTGCTTGTACTACTTATCGGCGCTCAGAGTGGAAGAGTTTAACCTTTTTTTGGTCTGTGCTCTTCTTTTTTCGCCGGCGACCTGATGCTCTGCCGGTACCGCCCGCCGCGCCAACCTCTTGCTCAGAAGATTTATCGACTCTGTGGCGTGGAAGTTGAGCTCTTTCTGCGGCCATGGAGATTTTCCGACGCTTCCCGCCTTTTCAGGGGGTATTGGGCGCTCCGCGCTTGTCGGAGATGGGCACGCCCAGGGCCTCGGAGAGCTGCACCGCCTCCCGGACATCCATTTTGCCCAGGATCTTGGCCGCCACTTTCTCCGGCACGGCCTTCAAGGCTTTCACCGCGGTCTCCCGATCCATGGCCATCAGGCTGGCGGCGGCGGCTTTGGGTTTCATGCCGGCAAAGATCTTGGCCAGACGCTTGATGTTGGCGTCATCCAGATTCTTCTCCTGCGCCAGATCGGCGCGGATGGACTCCCGGAGTTGTTCCAGGGCGGTGATGCGCTTGCCCAGCTTCTCCTCCAGACGCTTGAGGTCGGCCTCGCGGATTTCCAGCCACTTGTCCCGTTCATCCAGGTCGGCGCGGCGTTTTTCCAGGGCCTCCAGCAAGGCGATGGGGTCCTTGGCCAGGCCGATGTCCCCCATTTTCGCGGACTTGGCCTTGTCGTCGCTTTCAGCCGCCCGGGCTGGCAGAGCGCCCGCCAGCAGGATGACAAACGCCACCACCAGACCCGACACAATACGGACACGCTTGGAAGTATTCACGCTGATCCTCTCCTGGCTTGCTGCTGATTGTCCTGATGGCGCGCCGTGCGGTAAATCCCCACCAGATCCATTTCCTTTCTTTCCACGCGCAGTTGTTCCTGTTTCATGCGCAGGTTCTCTTTGTCCGCCAGGATCTCCACCTGTTTGAGCTGCATCCTGGCGTGATGCCACACGTCACGCGCCTCGTCCGCCTCCTGGCGGGCCTTCTTCAGGGCGCTTTCCAGCCGGCCACGACGCCACTCCTGACCTTTGAGAAACGACGCCAACAGGTGGGGATCGGGACGTCGTGGTCCAGCCAACGCCTCCGTGGCCGCCTCCTTTTCCTCCATGGTTTCCCGTTCCAGGTCAACGATCCGTTGACGCAGGGTTTCGATCTGGGCATGGATGCGCGCCAGAGCCTGCCCGGCGGCATCCTCCTTGAGCTTGCGCAACTCCTTGAGACGGGAAAAGCGGTTCACGTCATCTCCGTGCAGAAGATACCAGAATGACAAAAAATGCATGATCCGTGCGGTGATCACTCGCCAAGGGCACCCGCATGGGGCAGACTGTGCTCCATGATCCCCATCGGTTCCTGGCCGCGCCACGGATCACAGCATTTAATAATCAATAGCAATTATCATGCCAATCATGAAAAAGATCTGCTCGAAATGGAAGTTGTTGCTGCTCTGCCTGCTCTGGGCAACCTCGGCCCGCGCCAACGAAAGCAGGGAACCCGTCGTGCTGGCCACCGGACTGGAAACCACCGAACTGTTGCGTCAAATCGGCGAACCCCTGGCCAAAACCGCCAACCTCCCCACCAGGGAGGTGCAGTTTCATGTGGTGCTCAACCCCACCCTCAACGCCTTCGCCCTGCCCAACCGGCACATCGTCTTCCACAGCGGTCTGTTGCTGGCGGTCAAGGACCGGGACGAGCTGGCCGGCGTGATGAGCCATGAAATCGCCCATCTCATGGCGGGTCACCATATCCAGATCGAAACCCTCTCCAAAAAACTCTCCATTCAAACCATGATCTCCGCCGCCGCGGGCATTCTCGCGGGCGTGGCCTCCGGCAGCAGCCAGGTGGGACAGGCGGTGATGACCGGAGGCGCGGCCTCGGCGCAAACCACCATGCTGGAAGCCATACGCCGCCGGGAGTCCCAGGCGGACACCCTGGCCGTCAACCTGTTGGCCCGCTCCGGATTCAACCCGGACGGACTGACGGGCTTCATGAATCGCCTGGTGCGACAACAGCAAATCTCCGCGCTCCCGCCACCCTATCTGATGACCCATCCCATCAGCACCGAACGGTTGATGGATGTGCGCCGTCTGGCCCAGGAGGCCCTGCCCTCCACGCCACGCCGGCCCGACAAGGACGAAAACCAACTGCTGGCCCGCGCCCAGGCCATCCTGGAAGCGGAAACCCACGACTCCCCGGACCAGATCGCCAACCAGTTGCGCAACCGGCTCAAACTGGACCCGGACAACCTGGCGCTGCGTTCCGGCCTAGCCGAGGCCCTGCGCTCCGCGGGCCGCCTCCCGGAAGCGGAAACCCTGCTGGGCGCCCTGCTGAAAAACAGCGGCAAAGACCCCTATCTCCTCCGGAACCGCGGGTTGGTGCGCATCGAAATGGGCAAATACCCGGAAGCGGAACAGGATCTGCGGGCCGCCCTCGCCCTGCGACCCGACGACAAGGATCTGCGCTATCGTCTGGCGTTCACCCTGACGGAACAGAAAAAAAACCAGGATGCCAACCGCATCCTCCGCCAACTCACCGCCCAGCACCCCGACGAACCCAGATTCTTCTATCAACTGGGACTGGTGGAGGGACAGGCGGGACACGCGGGGGACGGACATATCGCCATGGGGCGCTATTTCATGCTGCTGCAGGAGAAAAAAAACGCGATCTGGCACTTCCAGGAGGCCATGCGCCTCTTGCCAGCCAACTCCCCGGAACAGAACATCGCCAGGAACGAATTGGCGCAGGCGAAGAAAATTGAGCCGGAAGTGATGAAAATGGAACGGAAACGGCGCTAGAAGACCCTGGGGGAAGAATCCCCCGGGCCCCCTCTTTACTTTGTCACATGGATTATTCGGTTGGATCGGGGAGGGAACGGCTGACCCGCTGGACCCGGTTCAGGCCATCCACGTAAACCAGAGTCGGAGAGAAACGCTCCGCCTCATCGGGAGTCACCCGGACAAAGGCGGCGATGATCATGATGTCCCCCTGGTTGGCCTTGTGGGCGGCGGAACCGTTGACCGAAATGGCGCCACTCCCCCTGACCGCGCGAATGGCGTAAGTGGTGAGCCGCTCCCCGTTGGTCACATTCCATAAACGGATCTCCTCGAACTCCCGCAATCCGGCGGCATCCATCAAATTCTCGTCGATGGCGCAGGAACCTTCATAATCCACATGGGTCTCCGTGACCGTGGCACGGTGAATTTTGCACTTCAAAAGAGAAATTTCCATACCGCATCCCTTTTTGATGGTTGAAAATCAACCCGAAACCGACAACACCATGTTGTCGATCAACCGGGTGCCACCCACCCTGGCGGCCAACAACACCACAACCTCCCCCGTCGCCCGTTCCAGGGGCAGCAGGCTCTCCG